>NZ_MUFJ01000030.1:0-44768 GCF_001996245.1 Salinivibrio sp. MA607
GCGTAATACGGGTTCGAGACCCAGTCGAGTATTCGAGTTTGGTGCTTGGAGTTCTAAGGTGCGTTCATGTTTGTTATCGGTCTCTCGACAGAGGAGCCAGCGTTCAATCGAACTGCACATTAGAAAGCTTTAGTTGCAGCTAAAGCCTGGGTCTCACTTTACCCAAATACGAGTGAGATTATCCATACAAAGCGTTGCACCGGACGAGCCGGTGAACGCAGCGTTATACAATTTTTATACGGAGACATCGATGTTCATATTCAATAATATCCACGACCGAAAATATAAAAAGATATTCTCCAATTACGAAAATGTAATCTTTGATTTGTCTCTTACCCAGATTAACAACCCCAACAATTCTGATTGGAAGAATATCAAAACAGGAGATTTAGCCTGTGTGGTTACAAGTAGCAGAAAAGTAAGCACAATATATAAAGTATTAGATATTGTACATTGTGGTGAAGTTGAGGGTGAAGAAGGAGATATATATGTACTAAGGGGGGTAGTAATTGCTAAACTTGCAAGCCAGTCGGATATGACCGCTCTTCTTAATAAGTTTAATGTTTCTCATCGTAAGCTTCCAGATAACAAGTTTTCAATTGGATTCAATGTTGCTGATCTCAAATATCAACTAGATGCTCTTCAAGTTCAGGTAGGTAAAGATACGATTAGCCTTTCAGAATTGAGGCAAAAAATCGTATAACAAATAAGAATAAGTGTCGCGCAGCCGACACTTTATTTGGGTGTTGAACAAGCCCGTTGCTTTATTAAGTAAATAGCTCGAATGCGCATAGGTGGGCGCTGCGCCTGGCACTTTTTTCAGCGCGAGCGCAGCCAAGAAGTGAGCAGATAAGACATCACATCAATACGTTACGTTAACGATGTCGATTTTGTCGGTTTGCTCTCCTGTGTTTAAGTGAACGCCATTCTCCTTATTCTGTTCGCCTTTCGGCTACCTCGGTCGTGTCACGCCGACGCAGACCATGAGCCGCTCCCCGCATGTAGGACAACATCGTGTCGTATGCTGCTCAGGGGCCGCCTCAACGGGCAAGGTATGGTGTGCCATGTGAAGCAACATACGTTGAATATGGTATCGCTTGTGTTTGGCGCTGCCATGCAATAAGCCATAGTCACGCACGCGTTGTAGCCCTTTGGGTAAGACATGCTGAAGTATTAACATCAGGAACTGATTGGTAGGCAACGAGCGGGTCGCCGATTGATTTGTCTGGCTGTCGGTGTACCGGAAGGTCACCATAAAATACGTGGTTGGCAACAACTTGGTGGTTTGCCTTTCTAGCCATTGTACTGTGTTGGTTTGCCTTGAAGCGTTAAGTTGTCGAGGTGCTGTTGATAAAGAGCATCGAAGTGGCGTTGTTGTAGAGGGGTCATGGTGTTTCTCCTGTCTACTGCTGATTGGCAGAGTAGGAAGAAACATAGGCGTTATACGCCAAAGATTGGGTTCACATCTATACTCTTATGCAAGATTCTGATGATCTGGATGTTTTGGCTACCAATTTGTTGATAAAAAATAACATGGCTTCCTTGTGGAAATTTTCGGTAGCCATCTCTGATTTCATCACAAGTTTTACCAATATCAGGATTTTCAGCGAGTAGCCAAAATGATTCATCGAATTGTTTGAGGTAAATATTACGTTGCTCGCGGCCCCACCTGCGGGAGGTAAACAAGGCAATGTCTTTTAAATCAGACTTTGCCTTGTTGGTTAGTTGAAATGGTTTCATTTTCTCTCTTCGCTATCTAGTACACTGATAAACGAATCGAGGTCATAATCAGCCATACCACTTTCTTCACCTTCAACGAGTAGTTGTCGTAAAGTGTTTATTTTCGTTTCTTGTGTTTCGAGTAAACGTAGAGCGGAACGAATTACTTCACTTGCTGAGCCATAGCGTCCACTTTGGATTTGGTTACTGATGAAGCTATCAAAGTGTTCGCCGAGAGTGATGCTAGTATTTTTAGCCATTGCAATCTCCTAATACCAAATAGTACCTAATTATGGTATTAATTTGAGTTGATCGCAAGTGGCGCACAACAAACCAGTATGTCGTCAAGCACTAAATTTTAGCGAGATTTTTATGTCTGTGAGCATCGAATTTAAGATCACGACCATCTTGCGCACACAGGCAATAATGGCGACTTTTTTCGGATTTTTAGCGGCGACTAATCGGGTATACGTGGCTTTAGAAACAGGATTACATTGCATCGCAGACATCATCGCCATATACAACACGGTACGAACTTGAGCACGACCACCTTGGATCACTCGTTTGCTTTTATACCGTCCACTTTCTTTTGTCACGGGTGCAACACCAATGAGTGACGCCGCTTGTTTGTTAGTTATGTGTATTTCTAGCTTGGAGGTTAGATGGAATCGGTTAAGGTAGCATTAAACCCGCTGGATTGGTCTGGTGTTTCAGCAATTACATCAATCCTGATGCTTCTCATCAATTTTTTCTTACTCGTGTCGGTAATTTTTGCTTACCGCACCATTAAAGAGGAAGTAAAAAATAGGGATAGTACCCTGCTGCTTTGGGCAATGGATGAAATGTCAAAGATCAAGTCAGACCTATCATTGCTTCATAATGCAGGCGACTATTTAAACGGAGAGCTAGGGAGCGAAGACCATGAGGTCGCTTGGTCTAAAGAAACCGTTGATGCAGCGTATCGTGTCAGTATTGTGATGCAACGATTATCCTATATGGCTATGTCAGGGCTTATTAGTCGAGAGCATTTTTCAAAAATGTGGGGTCCTGCTTTTATAAAGGCCTGGGATTCGTTAGAGCCGTATATCCATCACAAGCGCTTCCTAAATGGTGAACCTTTGACGCTCGCAGAGGGCGCCTACAGCCGGAATGATTTCGAAAAATATGTCCTGTACTGTAGGGATCTAAACACATAACACGGCCAAGCACGGCGGCGCCCTTTGACCTTTAAATTGCGCCTTTGGCTCCATTCCAAGGGTGCGCATGCTGCAAGCGTTAGAAAACTAGGAAGTTACGGATGATCAAGGAAGTTGGAAGCACAGTAATTCAAGAGTTTCACAAAGCTCAATGTCATTGTGGTTCAGTCGAGTTTGAGCTGCACTTGCCACAGGGCATCGAAAAGCCTAGGCGTTGTGATTGCTCGATATGCCGTCGTAAAGGAGCAATAGTAGCCTCAGTAAAATTGGATGGCATTCGTATTTTGAAAGGTAAAGAGCATTTAAAACTTTATCAATTCAATACGAATACAGCAAAGCATTACTTCTGCTCAAACTGCGGTATTTATACACATCACCAAAGGCGTTCAGATCCAAGTGAGTATGGTTTTAATGTGGGTTGCTTAAACGGGGTAAATCCATTTGATTTAGGTGATGTTGTAACAAATGATGGGGTTAATCATCCAGCGGACAAACGAGAACGAACGACTTATGAAGGATATAGACATGCGTGATCATTACGATTTTTCTGAGTCCGTTAAGAATCCATACGCCAAGAAGCTCAAGAAGCAGGTTACGATCCGGCTGGTGTCGGAAAGGAAAAAGATCCGACCAAGAAGTGGGTAGATAGGCTGTCACGCCCACGCAGACCATGATCCGCTCCCCGCATGAAGGATAACATCGTGTCGAATGCTGCTCAGAGGTCGCCTCAATGGGCCAGATCTGAACAACTATCCTGACATCGGGAGATTCAGTGCTGTCCATATTGTGGTGAGAAGTTAGAACGAGAACTTACTCAGCAAAAGCAACCTTACTATTACCATTTCGACGCCTGCTAATTAGGCTGTTGATCTATGTTTTTTTAGTACGTCGTCAATCACTCGTTTTTGGCGAGGTTTTTATCTCACATTACGCCGTCTCTGAGCATTGAACTTACGATCACCGTCATATTACCAACGGTGCAGGTTCATTCTTTTAATGCGATTTATTACGCAGTTTGGATCGCCTGCTATCGAAGAAGGACGATGAGGCTCAGTCAAGCCTGAAGTGATGACTTTGCCTTAAATGAACACAATTGATAGGGAATAGAGAGTAAACCTGATATGATCCATGTCTTCCAGTTTTCACGTTGATAGCACTGGATTTACCTAAGACTAGGAACTATTTTGACCAATAATGACATTTTACGCCGTGTACGCTATACATTTGATTTAAAAGATAATGTAACAACTGAGATCTTCGCTTTAGCCGATTATACAGTGACCAATGATCAAGTCAGTCGCTGGCTGAAAAAAGAAGACGATGAATATTTTGTTAAACTTAGCGATACAGAACTAGCGATATTTCTGAATGGCTTTATCAATCTTAAACGTGGTAAACGAGACGGTGAGCAGCCTAAGCCAGAGCAAAGGCTAAGTAATAATATCGTTTTTCAAAAATTACGCATTGCTTTGAACTTAAAAGCAGACGATATTTTAGATATTCTGCAGCTTGCCGATTTTCGATTAAGTAAGCATGAGCTCAGTGCCTTTTTCCGTAAACCGGATAATAAGCACTATAAAGAGTGCAAAGACCAAGTGCTGCGAAACTTCTTATCAGGCCTCCAGCGTCAGTTACGTCCAAGTAGTGACCAATTCGATGTAGAATAAGCGATAACACTGTCAAATAGCTTCCTCATCTGCGTGCCTAGCAGCATGAGGATGACTATTTACCAGAAACACGTATAAAAGGAATGTTTGTGTGAAAAGTAACTGTGTTCTCTTTTTAACATTCACAGTAATGCTGCCATGTTTTAGTACTGTGGCTGCAGAGCTCCCCATTAAAAAGCAGAACCTAATGGGGCAGTGGACATGCTCGTTTACCATGCAAGGTGATAAAGTCTACAAAGAGCAATGGACATTAAAAGATAACAACGCGTTCTCACTACAAGGACGTGTTGAATATTTTCTTGGCGAAAAGAATGCGCACTTTTTATATGATGCGACAGGTGAATGGGAGTTAATCAACGAGACAATTAAGTTGGTTTACAATCCGTTTGAGTTTCAGAGCAAAGACAGCTTCAGTCAAGATTATATCTCCGATATTGAAACCGTATACATTACACCGGCATGGAATGGCACACGACGATTTCAGTACGACGTTGAGGCATTGTCAGCATCACGTATGCAAATCGGCGATGACTACGATAGCTGGCAATGTAAAAGAAACAAACGTGCGAATTAAACGGCTAAGACTACTTTGTTGATAACTCGCGCAACGTGCCAAACCGCGAATTAGGTAGAAAGATCAAGGATGATAATGAATACAGAACAACAGGAATACTTAAACGCCTACCTTGCCACTTTAAGTGACGAAGAACGTCAGGCCGTGCCTGAAACCATTGCCGAGTACTTTTGCGCGGATGAATACAACGCCAATGAATGCGCTCGTTTGATTGATCAAGGCATTAAACGCGCATCGTGCAGCTTAAAAGCCTGCTATGAGATAGAAAACGAACCCTACCCACAAGTGGGCCGTTTAACTGTGGTGCTTAACTGGGCGCAGCAGCCGGTTTGTATTATTAAAGTAACTGAAGTGAGCGAGTGCCCGTTTGATCAAGTGACTGCTGAATTTGCCGCAGCGGAAGGTGAAGGCGACAAGAGCTATGCGTGGTGGCGGCAGGCACATCTTACGTTTTTTGAGCAGGAAGGGCGAACACTCGGCGTGCCGTTTACAACCCAATCCCCTTTGGTGTTAGAGCGCTTTGAGAAAGTCTATCCGTTTGATAACCATGAAACTGAGCAGGTAAGCGCATGATAAAACAAGTCGGTCAAACATCCATCCAACCCGAACACTTGGCGCGCGGCCGTTTTAGGCGATTGTGTTAAGCGAATAACCACTAGACATGTTCCTTAAGTTGTACATGTCTAGTTTGTTGCTCTATACTTCGATGTTGTACGAATAGGAGTGATCCGATGAAAATTATTTCGTTTACTGAAGCGAGAAATAGCCTCAAAACGGTATTAGATGGGGTGGTTGATGACGCTGATACCGCTATCATTACCCGACGTGATGCGGAAGACGCGGTGGTGATGTCGCTTGACTACTACAACAGCCTTATGGAAACCGTCCATCTGTTGCGCTCGCCCGCCAATGCTGAGCACCTAAATCGCTCTATTACTCAGTACAAGATGGGTAAAGCGATGGAGCACACGTTAGTCGATGACGATGAGTAGTCGCTTACTTTGCTGGACGCATGATGCGTGGCGTGACTACGTATACTGGCAAAGTCAGGATAGAAAAACACTCAAGCGAATCAACAAGCTCATCCTCGATGTAAAACGAACGCCATTCGAGGGGATAGGTAAGCCCGAAGCACTAAAAGAGAATCTGACAGGCTTTTGGTCGCGGCGTATTGATGATACCAATCGGCTGGTTTACGCCGTGGATGATACGTCTATTACGATCCTATCTTGCCGGTATCACTATTAGTCACCTAGCGCCTGCGGTGCACAATGGCACAATAAAGGTACGAGGCGTCATGTTCACCACTCTCAATAAAAGTCACGCCTTATAATGCCTCCGGATAGTGTGTTTTCAGTAATTCGTCGACCACCGCCAGGTTCTGACCGAGCTTTCTTAGTGCCAGCAGGCGCGTTTTGCTGAACTTGGCATCTTTGGGCACCAAGCGCATGATGTAGGCCGCGCGTTTGCCGTGGTGCACGTCCTCTGATTTATGGAAAAAAGCATTACAAAACAGCAGCGCATCACCTGCATCTAACGCAGGGGTCACTTTGCCTTTCTCCATATAATCATACTCTTGCTGGGTGATTTGAAACGGTGGGTGCTCGGGCACCGACGGGTCGGCAATGCGCACCAGTGAGTGTAATTGGTTGGCTTCGCGAATCAGCGAAAGACGCACTGCGCCTTCTTCCATCACAATAGATAACTGCCCTGAGCCGACTTCTTTCACAGGCGTCAGCGGGATCCATACCGTGAGCATATCCTCTGGCCGCTCCATAAAGCCAATCGAGTCAAAATCGGTATGAAAAGGAAAGCCTTGATCCTCAGGCGTTTTCTCCAAATATAAGTCAGCCAAAATACGATAGTCTGGCAGCAGCGCCTCAATGGTGTCGGCGATGTTGAGATCTGGGTCGCGGAATACCATGGGTCCATAGATCGCTTTTTTGTAGATGTCGGCATACCACGTTTGTCCATTGGGCATGGCGTCGAGTTTGGCAGCGAGAGCCGTTTGTGTCTCTTGGCTCAGTACGCCAGGGACGACTTTGCCGTGATGGGGAGAGAGGTTGTCGAGAAAGTCGGGGCGAGCTGGCATAGAAGCTCCTAGTGTAGATATGGGAATCGAATGCGTTGTGATCCCAAGTGTAGCAATTCAGTGAGTCAAACACATAAACTCCTTTCTATCTTAAACTCCCTTCTATCTTAGGGCCTTGGTTCGTCAACACGGTCAATTTAGCGTAGGATGCCAGTAATCCAGTCACATGTAGCTGTTTATGACTATTGAAGTAACAAACGTGCCAACCTCCGATGTTACCTGCGCGACGTGTAAAGCGTGTTGCTGTCGCTTAGAGGTGATGCTGATTACCGATACCGGTGTACCCAGAGAGCATATTGAAATCGATGCTTGGGGCGGAGAGGTAATGAAACGGCTTGACGATGGTTGGTGCTCGGCGGTTGATCGAGACACGTTTATGTGCACGATTTATGAAAATCGGCCTTGGATTTGTCGAGAGTTTGAAATGGGCTCAGATGAATGCATCGATGAGCGTAAAAACATGTAACTACGATTCACCGTGAAAAAAGAGGGCCTGTTGAGTAAACAGGCCCTCTTTTTTATTTTTTGATCGCGCGAGGGCGGCCGTTCTCATCAATGGCAACATAGTTAAATGTTGCATGACTGACCTTATTACGATCACCAATTTCATCATGGCTGACGGGCTTAACCCATACCTCGAGTTCAATGGTTATCGACGTATTGCCGATACGTTGGCAGGTACCGTAGCAGCAGACCACATCGCCGACGCTCACCGGTGATTTAAAGGTAATGTCATTGACTGAGACAGTCACAACGCGACCGCCTGAGATTTCTTTCGCCAAAATGGCGCCGGCCAGATCGAGCTGAGACATAATCCAGCCACCAAAAATATCACCATTGGCGTTAGTGTCCGCAGGCATCGCTAATGTACGAAGTAGCAGTTGGCCGCGTGGGCAGTTGTTTTTATTGTCAGACATGGCTCTCTTCACATCTTATTGAAAAGGGGCAATGCGCCCCTTTTTTACAGTACAAGATAAGAATTGTGACCGCTAACACAGCATTCGGGCAAGTTTTTATTGGTCCGATAAGCGTTAAACCCAATCCCAGCCGAAGACCAACAGCATTAAAATGGGGCAAATAACGCGCACATAGCCGGGCCAAATTTTCCAGAACCAGGTGTCGCCCAGTTCAGGACTGCCTTGCACCAACTCTTTTAATATTTCGTTGCGGTGCCATAGCCAACCGGCGACAAGCGCAAACAGTAGACCGAGAATTGGCTGTGCGTATTCGGTGGTCACGGTGACGACCAAGCCAAACAGCTCGCCAAAGTTGTAGACGATGATGGCCGAGGCGGCGGTGATCAGGCCTCCTATCCACCAGACCGCTTTTTCTCGTGATTGTTTCAGCTCTTCGGTCGCACAGGCGACAGGCACTTCAAGCATGGAAATCGCCGAGGTGAGTGCCGCAATCACCATGAGCAGGAAGAAGGCAAAACCGATGAATAAGCCAGCCGAGCCCATGGTGTCAAACATGGCCGGTAATACGCTAAATACCAGGGTGTCGCTGCTCAGCAATTCGCCCGCTTCGCTGTATATCGCCACCCCATTGTGCTGTGCCACAAACATGGCGGGCATGATCAGTAGCCCCGCGGTAAAGGCAATGCCCGTATCGAGTAGCGCAACTTGCGCGGCCGTTTTAGGAATGCTGGCAGATTTGGATAAGTAAGAGCCGTAGACCATCATCACGCAGACACCGAGCGATAACGAGAAGAAGGCTTGCCCCATGGCACTCACAACCAGGCTAGGTGACAGGTGTGACATATCGGGGATCAGGTACATTTTTAAACCATCGATCGCACCCGGTTGGAACAAAATGTACACCACCATGACCACGAACAACAAAAACAGGACGGGCATAAGGCGGGATGACCAACGTTCAATACCGTTAGCAATGCCATTGCGCACAACCAGGATGGTCGGCACCATAAAACACAGCATCAATACCAGATTTCGGGTATCGCTAAATGATTCTAACCAGGTTGCTGTTTCGGTAAAGCCCAATGCGGTGAGTAAAGGCGAGACCATAAACCCGACCAGCCAGCCAGCGACAATGGCATAGAAGCTCAGAATACCCGTCGCTCCCAGCATACCGACTAAGCCGAGCAGGCGGCCCAACCACTTGTGTCCGCCGGCAACCGACGACAAAGAGCGAACAGGGTTGGCATTACCGTAACGACCAATAGTGAGTTCTGCTATTAAAAGAGGGTACGCTAGGATAAAAACCATTAGCAGATAAATGAATAGAAAAACGGCGCCGCCGTTAGAGGCGGTTTGGGTAGGGAATCCCCAAATGTTGCCTAGCCCAATGGCTGAGCCTGCTGCCGCCAAAATAAACCCAATGCGGGATGAAAATTGTGCGCGTTGTGTGTTTGCCATACCTACTCGTTATCGTTTGCGATAATTAATTGATTTTTTTTAACGACACCTCAGGATGTCGTCGTTGATGAAACTGTCAAAGGTGTAAACTTTTTATTACGAACTTGGATGAGTGATTCCCAGCTCAAAGACTCGTAAGTAAAACAGTTTATGCGTAGAATTTGAAGATCTTGCCGTATGTAATGCCTAAAATAAGCATAATTTCCCCATATTCTTCCTGCTCGTGATGACTTCTTCGACAGTGATAAGCGCGATTCGCTACCTATAGTGAGTATCACAGTGACTTTCTCTGCTGCAATCACTGATTTAACAATCTAGTAACATTGCGGTGAGTTGTCACAATAATATGACTGACTGCGCTAAGATAAGCGCCAATGATGTGCGTTAACTCACTGTCGAGTCTGATTGTGTCGTAACCTAAAGACAAGACGTTGCTTGCACCCGCTCATAACCTAGGCAGAATGGAAGAGCTAGCGGGTTAACCCTTTATTAATGACTATCAAGGTGTGCACTTGGGCATGGAAAAAGTCTACGAAATCCTTACCGTACTGTTGTTGTTACTGTACTGGTTAACAATTGCGGGTGTAACGATACGCGTGGTATTCAAGCGACGCGCACTGGGCGTGTCGATTGCTTGGCTGATGATTATCTATATTTTGCCGATTGTGGGGGTGATTGCGTACCTGCTTTTTGGAGAATTGAACTTGGGGAAAACCCGAGCCGTGCGGGCGAAAGCGATGTTTGAGCCTTATCGTCAGTGGCTGTTAAGTTTACAAGCGTGTCCCGCGCACCGTCCCCATCATATTAATGAGCAGTCCCACCATGTGAACCGGCTCTGTCATGCTCGAATTGGTGTCCCTGAGCTCACGGGCAATCAATTGGCGCTAAAAACGGAACCGGCAGAGATCCTTAAATCTGTGGCACTCGACATTCGTCAGGCGCAAAAAAGTGTGGATATGGTGTTTTATATCTGGCACCCGGGCGGGCACGCTGATGAGGTGGCGCAGGCGGCGTGCGATAAAGCAAAACAGGGCATTCCAGTGCGGATCATGTTGGATTCTGCAGGGAGCAAAGCTTTTTTCCGTAGTAAATGGCCTCATGCGATGCGCGAGGCCGGGGTTGAGCTGATAGAAGCACTGGCGGTGAACCCGTTCAGGATGTTCTTTCGTCGCCTCGATATTCGCCAGCATCGTAAAGTGGTTATTATCGATAACCAACTGGCTTATACCGGCTCGATGAATATGGTCGATCCACGATTTTTCAAGCAAAATGCGGGTGTTGGTCAGTGGGTCGATGTGATGGTTCGCGTGTCGGGGCCGACGGTATCGGTGCTTAGCAGCGTATTTGCCTGGGACTGGGAAGTTGAAACCGGCATTCGTGACCTGCCCAGTGCGCCCGAATGCTTGATGATAGAAGATCATCAACATGCCAATCATGCCGTACAAGCGATTCCGTCAGGGCCTGGGTTGCCTGAAGGAATGATCCAACAAGTGCTCACCTTGGCCATCCACCAAGCGGAAACCAGTATTACGATTACCACGCCTTATTTGGTCCCCAGTGAAGGCCTGATGGTCAGCCTGCAAACCGCGGCGCAACGCGGTGTGAAAGTGACGATCATTGTGCCGGAAAAAAATGATTCGCTGATGGTGGAGTGGGCGAGTCGCTCATTTTTTGAGGACTTGATGTCAGCGGGGATAAACATCTATCGCTTCAGCGGTGGCTTATTGCATACCAAGTCAGTGCTTGTCGATGAGCAGTACTGCTTAGTGGGAACGGTAAACCTTGATATGCGCAGCCTATGGTTAAACTTTGAATTGACTTTGACTGTCGATGACCCTGAATTTTGTGCTGCTATTAACCAATTACATCAGGATTATCTGGCTCAGTCTTCGCGCGTAAACCTTGAGAGCTGGCAACAGAGGCCGGTTTACCTCAAACCTATCGAGCAGTTTTTTTATATGTTTAGTCCGCTGTTGTAAAAAAAACCCACCATGGCACGACTTGCCTGGTGGGCTTTTTGCTATCGGTACTGATGACGACAAGCGACTGAAAGCTACGAGGCGTGTGCTGTTGCCGCTTTCATGGCTCGGACAAACTCAGTAAGCGCGTTGAGCATAGTCGGCACGTCGTGCTGATGGGTTTCAATAATTTTCACCACCGCTGAGCCTGATATTGCACCGGCGGCTCCGGCCACAATGGCTGCCTTGACTTGCTCAGGGGTTGAAATACCAAACCCAAGTAGCGGGCGCGGTGCTTGATGATGAAGTAGGGTACCTAGCAAGTGCTCGACCGGTGTGCCGGCTTTGGCTTCCGCACCAGTTACCCCGGCGCGCGATACCAAATAGGTATAGCCACGACCCAGCTCGGCCACTTTGGCGAGGGTTTTATCGTCCGCATTGGGTGGGGCGATAAAAATCGGATCGATACCGTGCGCTAGGGCGTGATCACGAAAGGGGGCAGATTCAGTAATCGGGGCATCGGCGATAAGCACCGAGTCGACGCCAACCTCAGCGCAGCGGGTGTAAAATGTTTCGATACCCCGTGCATAGACTAAGTTGGCGTACATTAATAACCCAATGGGAATCGTGGGGTGCTTGGCACGAATGGTCGCTAACATGTCAAAACAGGTATCGGGTGTAGTGCCGGCTGCCCGCGCTCGGATGGTGGCGTCTTGAATGGTCGGCCCATCAGCGAGCGGATCGGAAAATGGCATGCCGAGCTCTAGGGCATCCGCGCCACCTTCAATCAAGGCATCGACCACGGCGAGCGATTGCTCAGGATTCGGATCCCCCAAGGTCACAAAGGGAACAAAGGCGCCTTGCTGTTTGGCATCCAAGTTTGCAAACATTGATGAGTATCGCGTTGATGGTGCCACCATTACAGCTCTCCTTTGCCTTCTAAAATCTCATAAACCGAAAAAATATCTTTGTCGCCTCGGCCCGATAAATTAACCACCAGTACCTGCTCTTTATTGGGGTCGGCGGCGATCATTTTTTGCGCGTGTGCCAGGGCGTGGGCGGTTTCTAATGCGGGAATGATCCCCTCATTACGCGCCAGTGATTGAAAGGCTTCCAGCGCCTCGTCATCCGTGGCCGCCGGGTATTCAGCACGACCAATGGCGTTTAGGTGGGCATGTTGAGGTCCCACGGACGGGAAATCTAACCCCGCAGACACGGAATACGACTCCTCTACTTGGCCATATTCATCTTGCATTAATGGCGATTTCATCCCAAAGAAAATCCCGGGCTTACCGTGTTTTAAGGGGGCGCCGTGCTGATCGGTATCGAGTCCTTTACCGGCCGGTTCCACGCCAATTAAGCGCACGTCTTTGTCTTCAATAAAGTCCGCAAACATGCCAATGGCGTTTGAGCCGCCGCCGACACAGGCGATCACCGCATCGGGCAAGCGGCCTTCTGCGCGCAGGATTTGTTCGCGGGTTTCTTCACCAATAATGCGTTGAAACTCGCGCACAATGGTCGGGAAAGGGTGAGGGCCGGCCGCGGTGCCGAGCAAGTAGTGCGCGGTATCATAGTTGGCAGACCAGTCGCGCATCGCCTCGTTACAGGCATCTYTGAGGGTCGAAGAGCCCGCGTGCACGGGGATCACCGTTGCGCCCATCAGCTTCATACGAAACACATTGGGGCTTTGACGTTCAACATCCTTGGCACCCATATAAATGCGGCATTTTAGCCCCAACAGCGCACATGCGAGTGCGGTCGCCACGCCGTGTTGTCCGGCGCCGGTTTCGGCAATAATTTCTGATTTGCCCATGCGCTGAGCGAGCATCGCTTGGCCAAGCACTTGGTTGGTTTTGTGCGCGCCACCGTGGAGTAAATCTTCACGTTTGAGATAGAGTTTAGTCTTGGTGCCCTTGGTAAGATTACGGCATAACGTCAGTGCGGTGGGGCGTCCCGCGTATTCTTGCAATAGACGAATATAGTCGTCTTTAAAGGTGGGATCTTCTTGCGCATCAATAAACGCTTGCTCGAGTTGATCGAGCGCAGGCACCAAAATTTGTGGCACGTACTGGCCGCCAAATTCACCAAAATAGGGGTTAAGCTTGCTCATAATAATCCTTTTACGTCTTTAATTTGGTGCCGAGGTGCGTCGTTCACCCCGGCGTAATCACTCATCTCTGGACAATTAATAACGGCGTAGGGCACGAAACGCCGCGTTAAGCTTGTGGGCGTCTTTCACTCCGGGCGCATGTTCGACGCCGGAGTTAAAATCGAGCCCTAAGCAGCCTTGTGCAGCGGCCTTTGCGGCATTGTCGGGCGTCAAGCCACCCGCGATCATCACTTTGTCTTTGGCCGCTTTTGGGATCAGGTGCCAATCAAAGGTTTTGCCGGTGCCGCCAGATTGCTGACCGACTCGGCTGTCGATGAGATGGCGGTCTGCGTCGATGCCGTCTAACGCTGGGGCGACATCAGACACACCGTGCGCTTTCCACATTTCACAGTGGGTCGGAAGCCTTTCGCGCAGTGCTTGTAAGTACGCAGCATCTTCATCGCCATGTAATTGCACCGCGTGTAGGTTGAGCTGATGGGCATGCGCTGCGACAGTCTCTATTGCGTGGTTTTGGAACACGCCCACATAGCGAAGTGGCGCGCCTTGCTGTATACGTTCGGCCACGGCTGGGGTTACCGCGCGCGGCGAGTGTTCAACAAAAATGAGCCCGCCATAAACCGCGCCCGCGTCATAGGCGGCGAGGGCATCATCGGCTGAGGTTAACCCGCACACTTTGTTATCGCCCAAGATCACTTTACGTAGCGCAAGCGTGAGATCGGGTTCTGCCATTAAGGCACTGCCAATCAAAAAGCCGTCGGCGTAATCGGCGAGGTCGCGCACATGGCGGTGGCTATGAATGCCACTTTCTGAAATCACGATCGCTTTTTCCCCCACTTGTGGTGCTAAGCGTTTGGTGCGATCGCGATCAATACTTAAATCGCGCAAATTACGGTTGTTAATGCCAATCACCACCGCCCCTAAGGCATTGGCCCGCGCCAGCTCGTCTTCGGTACTCACTTCGGTGAGCACCCCCAGTTTTAAAGACTCGGCTAAATCGGCTAGCTCACGGTATTCGGCGTCGTCGAGCACTGACAGCATCAACAAGATCGCATCGGCTTGATAATGACGCGCGAGGTAAACCTGATACGGGTCGATAATAAAGTCTTTACACAGCACCGGAGCATCAACTTGGTCACGCACGATGGGGAGAAAATCAAAACTGCCCTGAAAGTAGTCTTCATCGGTGAGTACCGAAATCGCCGTAGCGAATGGCTTGTATGCTTGCGCAATGGCTGCTGGATCAAAATCGTCTCGAATCACCCCTTTCGAGGGCGAGGCTTTTTTGCACTCCAAGATAAACTGCGAGCCCGGTGCGGCTAACGCAGCACGAAAATCACGATCGCTCGGCGTCAGTTGGTCGACAAAGCTTTCTAACGGCTGGGCTTTTTTGCGGGCGGCGATCCAGCGTTTTTTGTCATCGACAATGCGGCCTAAAATGGTGTCGTTGAGGGCTGACGTGGTCATACTGCGCTCCTTTGTGCTAACGCTTGCATGATGGTGTAAGGCTTGCCCGACGCCATCACGTCCAAGGCCTGTTGGGTATTTGCTTTCAAATCTTCTTGTCCGAATAAGCGTAGCAATAGGGCGACATTGACCGCTACCGCCGCTTGCTGGGCATCTGTGCCTTTACCTTGCAAAATCGCGCGGATCATCTCGCGGTTTTGCTCGGGCGTGCCCCCGGCAATGCTGTCCAGCGGGTATTGGGATACACCAAAGTCGCTGGGGGTTAGGGTGTAATGCTCAATCTGTGTTGGCGTGATTTCTGCCACCGTCGTAGGGCCATGGATCGCCACTTCATCCAGGCCGTCACCGTGAACCACGGCCGCGCGCGTCATGTTGAGGTTTTGCATGGTTTGCGCAATTGGCGCCACCAGTGCTTGGTCGTACACGCCCATCAGCTCAATACTGGGCTTGGCTGGATTGATTAACGGCCCAAGCAGGTTAAAGATGGTGCGTGTTTTCATGGCTTGGCGCACGGGCATCGCATGGCGCACACCGGTGTGGTATTGCGGGGCGAATAAAAAGCACACGCCAAGTGTATCCAGTGCCGCACGCGCTTGCTCGGCAGGCATGGCCAAATCAATCCCAAACGCGGCGAGTAGATCCGACGAGCCGGATTTGCTTGAGACCCCGCGATTGCCGTGCTTGGCGACTTTCACGCCACAGGCAGCGGCCACAAATGCGGCAGTGGTCGAAATATTAATGGTGTTCGCGCCATCGCCACCCGTGCCGACGATATCGGCAAACGGATAGCTGGGACGTGGAAAAGGCTCGGCGTTATCGGTGAGTGCCTTCGCGGCGCCGGCGATTTCTTCGGGGGTTTCCCCTTTAATCTTCAATGCGGTTAACGCGGCGGCTAATTGAGCAGGCTCGAGCTCGCCTTGAATAATGGCGCTAAATAGTTGTTCACTGCGCGTTTGGCTGAGCGACTGCTGTTGGTAGAGCGCTTCTAGTAGGTGATCCACGGTTGCTTGATCCATCACTGCATTTACCTCGATGTGTCTGTCCTGACGTCCGTACTTATTGGTGCTGTACGTGTTGTATCTCTATTCGTTTCTTTATTTATTGGTTTGTTTAGCTATTAATCACGATTGCCTTGGTAAAATTCACTCGCCCAATCAATGGTGTGGGTGAGTAGCGCCGCCCCTTGCGCGGTTAAAATCGATTCGGGGTGGAATTGATAACCGACTACATAGTCGGTGTTGTTAACCACGGCCATCACTTTCTGATCTTTGCCATCAAAGGTTGTGGCGATGACATCCAAGTTGGCAGGGACATCAGTGGCAACCAGTGAGTGGTAACGGGCGACGGTTAATGGTGAGGCAAGTGGACCAAACACCGCATGTTGCTGGTGGTGCATGGCCGAGGCTTTGCCGTGCATAATGGTGCCGGCGCCTGCCACTGTGCCGCCGTAGGCTTCAACGATGGCTTGCTGGCCCAGACAAATCCCCAGCATAGGTACTTGGCCGCGCAGCGCCTCAATCAATGCGGGCATGCAGCCGGCATCGGCGGGTGCTCCGGGGCCAGGCGAGAGCACCAGTAGCGGCTGGGGCAGGGCACGAATGTGGCTGACAATGGCATCAGCATCTAAATGGTGCCGGAACACCGTGACCGGGTAACCCAATGCGCGAAATTGATCCACTAAGTTATAGGTAAAGGAGTCCATGTTATCGAGCAAGACAATGTCCATTTTCGGGGTGCTCATGGTTGGCCTCCTTGGTGAGCAGCTTGAATCGCATGGATCACGGCTTGCGCCTTGCCGCGGGTTTCGTCCGCTTCCGCTTGTGGGTCAGAATCAAACACCACGCCTGCGCCGGCTTGTACGGTGGCGATGCCGTTTTCAACATACGCTGAGCGGATCACGATGCAGGTGTCCATGTCGCCTGAACCGGTAAAATACCCCACCGCACCGCCATAGCTACCGCGGCGGCAATGCTCGGTATCACGGATCAGTTGCATCGCTCTAAGTTTCGGTGCACCGGTGAGCGTGCCCATGTTCATACAGGCTTGGTAGGCATGCAGCGCGTCAAGATCGGGTTTAAGTTGACCCACCACCCGAGAGACTAAGTGCATGACGTGGCTGTAGCGGTCCACTTTGAGCAAATCGGCCACGTGGCGGCTGCCGGGCGTGCTAATGCGTGCAACATCGTTACGGGCCAAATCGACCAGCATCATGTGCTCAGCATTTTCTTTTTCATCATTACGCAGCTCAAGTTCAATTCGGCTATCTAAGTCATGATCAATGCTGCCTTGGGCCGTTTTTCCGCGTCGACGAGTACCGGCAATAGGGTAAATTTCGACTTGATTGGTCGTTTGGGTATATTTGAGTGCGCTCTCTGGTGAGGCACCAAATAAGCTGAATTCGCTATCGCGCAGATAAAACATATATGGGCTAGGATTGCCGTGTTTCAGCGCGCGATAGGCATTGAGCGGCGACGGGCACGCGAGAGTAAAACGGCGCGAGGGCACCACTTGAAACACATCTCCGGCGATCACGTGTTTTTTTAGCGCTTCAACTTGCTGACAAAAGTTTGAATCGGAGACTGAAACTGCGACTGAGTGTTCAGTCATCACGGGCGCGTCGGGAAGTGGCGCAGGCGATAAGCAGGCTTCTTTGATGCGTTGCAAGCGGCGCGATAAATCCACGTAGTGGGCACTTGCATTATCGCCACCAAACAAGGTGCCTTGTAAGCGTGCTTGTCGGTGTTGGTGATCAATCACCAGTAAGCTCTCGGCGACATAAAAGAGATAATCCGGACAGCTCTCGGTGCCGTCTACGCTGGACAGTGTTTCGGTACTGGCGACTAAGTCATAGGCAAATAAGCCGCCGATAAACAGCGCATCGTCAGGCCGGTTCTCCAACGCGACGCTTTGTTTAACGACGCGCAGCGCATCAAACACCGACGCTTGGCGCAGACGGGCGTCTTCATCCAGCAGGGCACCATTGTCGTTAGGATGGCGGAATGTCAGTGTCAGTGCCGGCTGATTGTTACGCTCAGTGCTTTCTGCCTCACAGGGTAACGCTTGTAGCGCCGCACTTTGCCTGATGCTGTCGAGCAAATGGGCGCCATTATGGGTCAGCGCTTGCAAGGTCACGGTTTGTGCCCGGCATTCAATCCGTACCGCGGCGTCAACGAGCATCAGGCTTTTCACGTTGCGCTTTGAGTCAATTTCAGCTGACTCCAGCAACATGCTAAAGGGTTTATCTTGGCACACGGCGGCATACAGCTCGGTCGGATCGGCCACATAAGGCACCGACAGTTGGAGCGTATCGAGCTCGCCGTATTGGAGGTGATGGGTGTTCACAGCTTTCTCCCTGCCGCTTGAACAAAGGGGGTTAATTCTTGCATTAGCTGCGCGAACATATCGCCGGTCAATGCTTGGTGACCGTCTGACAACGCCTCGCTTGGATTCAGATGGCTTTCCACAATAATGCCATCTGCGCCGACGGCTGCAGCCGCGCGTGATAGCGGCGTGACGAGCTCTCGCACACCCGTTCCATGGCTTGGGTCGACCAGTACTGGCAGGTGGCTGCGTTGTTTCATAAAGGCCACCGCGTTTAAATCCAAGGTGTTTCTTGTGGCGGTTTCGTAAGTGCGAATGCCGCGCTCACACAAAATCACATTAGGGTTGCCCGCATCGACAATATATTCCGCTGCCAGCAAACATTCTTCGATAGTGGCGGAAAGGCCGCGTTTTAACAAGACCGGTTTGCCAGTTTCTCCCACTGCTTTGAGTAAGCCATAGTTTTGCATATTACGTGCGCCAATTTGCAAGCAATCAATGTATTCACACACGGCATCGACTTGGCTGATTTCCATCACTTCTGACACGGTTGGCATGCCGGTGAGCTCACTGGCTTTTTTTAGCAGCTTAAGCCCTTCTATTCCCATGCCTTGAAAATCATAAGGGCTGGTGCGCGGCTTAAAGGCACCGCCACGTAACACGCGAGCGCCGTGGGTTTTAACTCGCTCTGCCACGGAAAGCAATTGAGGTTCCGACTCCACCGAGCAAGGGCCTGCCATGACCACAAAGTCTTGTCCACCGACAGGCACATTGCCGATATTTACTACGCTATCGTGCGGCTGCACATCACGGCTGACGCGTTTGTACTTGGTTAAAATCGGTTTCACTTCTTCAACCAGCGGGTTGGCCTCAAAGTGGCATTGTTGCAAAACGCGTTCATCGCCCAACGCGCCGAGTACAATGCGCTCAACCCCTGGCATGTAAAGTGGTTTTAATCCGCACTGCTCGATTTGGTTGAGTAGCCCTTTGGCGTCCTGCTCAGTGGCTTGGGGTTTAAGTACAATAATCATCAAATATCCTTTTAAACTATGGTTGTGGATTACCGTGGCTGAATGCTTAGTGGCCAAATGCTTAGTGGCTAAATGCGTAGTGGCACGATAACGCTTAATGGCAAAGCTCAGAGACAAAAACGCCCGCGTCAGTGGCGGGCGTTGTGAATAAGGTAGCTGTTGATACAGCCCGTTACACCGCCCGTAAGGAGCCGTGCCACCCAATAAGCGCAACAGAGGTCATAGATGTCGCTAGCGCGCTGACGGCCAGTACTGCAGTGGGTGCCGTGTAAATGCCCTTTGTACGAGGCGAGGTATTGAAATACATGCTGCGAGACTCCGTTGTGACTGTTACCCTTAGCGCAATCTTGCTCCCCGAGACCGAGAAACGGTGCGCGTTAACTTGTGTACTAGTAAACTGATATTTTGTCTCTGTGTCAACGGGGAAAACCAAAAGAATGCAGAAAAAGTGCGGAAAAAGCGCACCATAAAAAATAACAAATGAATCAATAGTGTTCGCGTACGTGCATTAACTTGCTTGCGTTAGCATCACCAGAGTGCGTGGACATATTAAGGAAACCCGATACACCATGATCATTGATTTACATAGTCACACGACGGCCTCAGATGGCCGTTTATCGCCCCAAGATTTAGTGCAGCGTGCGGTTGAGCGCCGTGTGGGGGTGTTGGCGATTACCGATCACGACACCACTGCCGGGCTGGTGGATGCGCAAGCAGAAATTGACCGCCAAGCGCTGCCCCTTACCTTGGTCAGCGGTATTGAGATTTCCACTCTGTGGCAAAACTTTGATATTCACATTGTGGGCTTAAATATCGATCCGCACCATCCGGCATTAATCGCGCTGATTGCCGAGCAAGCTGAGCGACGCCAACAACGGGCGGAGTTGATTGCTGCACGGCTAGAGCGCTCGCATTATATAGGCGCGTTAGCGGGTGCACGTGAGCTGGCCGGTGATGCACCGCTAACTCGTGCGCATTTTGCCCGCTGGCTGGTGGAGCAGGGCCACGCGAAAACCATGCAGGCTTGTTTTAAGCGCTTTTTAACCCGAGGCAATACGGGGTATGCGCCGCCGAATTGGTGTTCGATTGCAGAGGCCGTTGAGGTGATTCACCAAGCCGGTGGACAGGCAGTACTCGCTCACCCGGGCCGATACAAACTCAAGGCTAAGTGGCTGAAGCGACTGCTAACGGCGTTTTCTGAGGCGAAAGGCGATGCCATCGAAGTCGCACTCCCTCAGCAGTCGCAACAAGAACGTCGTTTGCTCGCTGACTACGCGCGGGACTATGGCTTATTGGCCTCATTGGGCTCAGATTTTCATTACCCTTCACCATGGACAGAGCTAGGCCGAAATCTATGGCTGCCTAAAGACTGCCAGCCGCTTTGGTGGAATTGGGCATGGTTAGAGGCTGCCGAGCAGAAACAGCAATCAATAAATCAACTAGATAGCAACCAGTCAGACGCGTTACAATAGAAGGATAATAAGGATTATCCGGCGCGTCGGCCACTATCGCTGGGTTGCGGTGCGCATCCAAAACGTGGTCAAGCTACAGCAGGAGGAACCATGAGTCAGTTTTTTTATGTCCACCCAGAGAATCCGCAAGCGCGGCTGATCAAGCAAGCGGTGGAAATTGTGCGAAACGGTGGGGTGATTATTTATCCGACTGATTCGGGCTATGCGCTTGGCTGTCAGCTTGAGAATAAACAAGCGCTAGAGCGTATTTGCCGTATTCGTGATCTCGATAAAGATCACAATTTTACGTTGCTATGTCGCGATCTTTCTGAGCTTTCACTGTATGCACGGGTGGATAATGTTGCGTTTCGGCTAATCCGGAACAACACCCCAGGGTCGTATACCTTTATTTTTAAAGCGACCAAAGAAGTGCCAAAACGTTTGATGAATCCAAAACGTAAGACCATTGGCATTCGTGTTCCCGATAATCAAATCGCCCTAGATTTGCTCGAAGCTTTGGGTGAGCCATTAATGTCGACCTCGCTGATTCTGCCCGGTAATGATTTCACCGAATCCGATCCCGAAGCGATACGCGATCATTTAGAGCACAGTGTGGATTTGATCATGCACGGTGGGGTGTTGGGTGAGCATCCAACGACGGTGGTCGATTTTAGCGACGGTGCGCCTGAAATTCGACGCCAGGGTCGTGGTGATTCGACGCCGTTTGATTAATCCTTTATTGCCAGTGAACCAACAAACATTGCACTGCGTAATTATCAGTGCAATGTTCTTGTTCTGATGTTGCGTCAGCCAGTGGTTGACCTTCCATTCCCGCCCAGCCGCCTTGCTGGGCGTTTTTTTATGATTCGATATGTCTCAATTTATGCGGTAGGCGATACACTATTGACCCAGTTGATGCGCCGTTAAAATTGCGGAATAAACATTATCTGCCGTTACAGGAAATGGCATGTTATGGATAGTCTCTCCTTCAGCAGTTGATGCTTCTGCCACCGCACGCAACGTCGTATGATTCAGCGTTTTTACGCCCATATCAAAAAGATTGGTCGGTAGGCCAACGGAACGGCAGAAAGCGAGGACGGTATTTATCTCTTCCATTGCCGCGTTTTCGAGTACGAGTTGAACAAGTGTACCAAATGCCACCTTCTCGCCATGGTAAAGGTGGTGGCACTCCTCAAGCTTGGTGAGACCGTTATGGATGGCATGTGCGCCAGCTAGGCCACTGCTCTCAAAACCGATACCGCTTAGGTAGGTGTTGGCTTCAATAATGTTTTCTACCGCCTTGGTACTCACACCATTTTCTACTGCGATTTTCGCTTTCAAGCCATCTTCAAGTAATGTTTCATAACACAGTTTTGCTAGCGCTTGCGCGGACCGGGTCGCAAGCCCACCGGCCATGGTTGCTTTACCTGACGTCATATTTGCACGAGCTTCAAAGTAAGTTGATAGCGCGTCACCCATCCCGGAAACCAGTAAGCGAACCGGTGCTTTAGCGATGATCGACGTATCCATGATCACCATGTCCGGATTTTTAGGAATCATCAAGTATTCAGAAAATTCACCTTCTGGGGTATAGATAACGGCGAGAGCCGACGTTGGCGCATCTGTAGACGCGATGGTCGGCACAACAACAACGGGAATTTTGGTATAGAAAGCAACGGATTTTGCCGTATCTAATGTTTTCCCGCCGCCAATACCGACGATGACATCATGTTGCTGTGTCGCACAAATATCGGTGATGCGCTCAATCTCAGCACGCGAACACTCGCCATTAAAAATATTGGTTGTGAGTGATATCTCTTCATCAGCAAAACTCTGTTTTACCTCTGCACCCACCAAGTCGGTCACGAACGCATCAGCGATGGCTAATGGTTTCTCACCAAGACTTTTTACATAGTGTGCAATCGAGCTCAGTACTTGCTCACCTTGGACGTATTTACTGGGGCTAATAATTATTTTGTCCATAATTCAGACCTTTATTCTTTATTCTGTGTGTTTTCTGCAATGAAAAACCATTGTAGGGAAGGCGCTATATTAGGACTGACAGCTCAAACGAGAAAGGATATCGCGGATTTGAATTGAGCTTTTATGACCGCAGTGTCAAATCCGTCGCGAAAGAAAAAACGACAAACCCTGCTTTATGGCATTGATCACTATTCAGACTGTTTGCGTCATTCATGTTCCATATTGAAACGAAATAAAAAGATAAATTGTTCCAGTATGGAACAAAATTATTTTTGTTGAGCCCCTGTTTTCTCTGCTTAAGATGAGTTCATACCCTACGTGAAAATAAATGGAATGAGATAGAACGATGAAAAAACTAATCAATCAAGTCGATGATGTTGTCTTGCAACAAATGGAAGGCCTTGCGTTGTCCCGTCCTGAGTTAAAGGCCAATTACGAACCTCGTTATATGTGGCATGAGGAAACACCAGGACAAGTCGCGTTAGTGTCTGGTGGCGGTTGTGGTCATGAGCCATTGCATGCGGGTTTTATTGGTAAAGGTATGTTGACCGGAGCGTGCCCGGGAGAAGTCTTTACATCGCCCACACCGGATCAAATGTATGAGTGTGGTAACCAAGTAAACACCGGTGAGGGCGTGCTTTTTATCATTAAAAACTACACGGGCGATGTGTTGAATTTTGAAACGGCCGTGGAGCTACTTCATACCGATGGTATCAGTGTTGGATCAGTCTTGGTGGATGATGATGTGGCCGTGAAAGATAGCCTTTACACCGCTGGCCGTCGTGGCGTGGCAGGTACTGTGTTAGTGGAGAAATTAGTCGGCGCTGCGGCAAGTAAAGGTTATACGTTGGCACAGTGTGAAGCGCTTGCTCGACGCGTCAATAACCAGTGCCGATCCTTTGGTGTCGCGCTTAATGCTTGTGTTGTGCCAGCCGCAGGTAAGCCGTCGTTTATCTTAGAAGATAATGAAGTGGAGTTTGGTGTTGGTATCCATGGTGAGCCAGGTATTAAACGCATGCAATACACAGACGTCGATACTTTGGTGGATGACATGTTTGCTGAACTCGCTGAAAACGCACCTTATCAGCGCACGTTACGGATTTGGAATCGTGAAGAAGGCGAATGGGATGAGGTCGTGTCTAGTATTGAGCCTTTTTCTGCCGATCATGACTACATCGTGATGGTCAATGGTATGGGAGGCACGCCAATTTCTGAGCTTTACGGCGTGTATCGCCGTCTAGCGCATAACTGCGAGCAAGCGGGATTCCGCATCGTACGAAATAGGGTAGGTAACTTCTGTACGTCGCTTGATATGGAAGGGGTGTCAATCACCTTACTCAAAGCGGATAAAGAGATGTTAGAACTTTTTGATGCACCCGTTGATACTGCCGCAATCAACTGGTAACAGGGGAAATAACATGCAAATTGAAAAAACACATATTATTCACTGGTTAGAGTTGTGTGCGACGACCTATCAAGACAACCAAGATTTTCTCACGGATCTTGATCGTGATATCGGCGATGCCGACCATGGTCTCAACATGAATCGTGGCTTTAAGAAAGTCGCGGAAAAACTGCCTCAAATTGTCGAGCAAAACATTGGTAGCATTCTAAAAAATACGGGAATGACATTATTGTCTAGTGTCGGAGGCGCAAG
Source organism: Salinivibrio sp. MA607 (assembly GCF_001996245.1). Taxonomy (NCBI): domain Bacteria; kingdom Pseudomonadati; phylum Pseudomonadota; class Gammaproteobacteria; order Vibrionales; family Vibrionaceae; genus Salinivibrio; species Salinivibrio sp. MA607. Next base: position 24,599 of record NZ_MUFJ01000030.1, read on the forward strand.
CGGCCCTTTATATGGCACGTTATTTATTCGCACAGCGGCGGCTGTCGGGACTCGAGAACAATTAACCTTTGAAGAGCTGATCGACGCGCTAAAAAGTGGGGTCGATGGTGTGGTTTCTCGTGGTAAAGCTGAATTAGGCGACAAAACCATGTGTGATGTTTGGCTACCGGTTTTGACGAGTATAAAGGCATCGTTAGATAAGGGCACAAGTGCTGATCACTTACATAATGAGATGGTTGAGCTCGCAGAAGCGAATGTATTAGCCACCATTGAAATGCAAGCGAAAAAAGGACGAGCGAGCTATTTAGGTGAGCGCAGTATCGGCCATCAAGATCCCGGTGCAACGTCCTCTTTATTAATGATTAAAGCACTAAAGCAAGCAATAGCAGGTAATTAAGATGGTGGGAATTGTTGTTGTCTCTCATAGTCGTCGCCTTGCTGAGGGGGTCGCTGAATTAGCGACCCAAATGACCCAAGGCAAAGCGAATATCGCCATTGCTGCAGGTGTTGATGATCCTGAAAACCCGATAGGTACCGATACCATTGCTGTCATGGAAGCGATAGAGCGGGTGAATGATGAAAAAGGCGTTATTGTCTTGATGGATCTCGGAAGCGCATTGCTAAGTGCAGAAATGGCGCTAGATCTCCTTGATGATCAAATAAAGGAAAGTGTGACGTTAATATCAGCGCCCATCGTCGAAGGGACGATGGCGGCATCGGTGGCAGCAGCGGCAGGGTTACCGTTGGCAACCGTGGTTGAGGAAGCGCAGAATGCCTTGGGTGTAAAACAAGCGCATCTAGGTGATCAGCCATCAACAAATGCGGAACCCGCGCAAACGGCGACGCAGGATAAAGAAGCGCTGACATACGACTGGATCGTGCAAAATCCGCATGGATTACATGCTCGGCCAGCCGCCGCCATTGTTGGCGCACTGGCGCGCTTTGACTGTCAACTCTGGCTACAAAAGGGCGACCGACAGGTCAATGCAAAAAGTCTCAATAGTATTGCGAAGCTTGGTGTCCGTTGCAATGAGACCATAACCATACATGCCCTTGGTTCCCAAGCCGTGGATGCGATAGCAGCATTTAAAGCTCTCGCACATGATCACTTTGGCGAAAAACAGGCCGTTGATGATGGTGCTCTCGAACATCAAAGCGATGAAGTTGATGCATTACAGTATGAGGTGAATGCGCAAACCATTGAAGGTGCGATCACGGGGATTAGCGTGAATGAAGGTATTGTAACGGCGCCCGTTGTTCTTTTTACCAGTGATATGCCCTCCGTACCCGATCGTCCCTTTGGTCATGAAACCGATGAAATTGCGCATGTTAAGCAAGCCATAGAGTGCGTTGTTCAGCGTTTACAACGTCAAGCAAAGCAAGCGAAAGGAGACATATTTTCGGCGCATAGCATGATGTTAAGTGACCCTGAATTGTGGCAATCGGTCGAATCGCATATTCAGTCAGGCATGATTGCCGAGCAAGCTTGGCTAGAAACCCTTCACGCGCTGGCGGAAGAATATCGTCATGCTGAGACGCTATACATGCGCGAACGTGAAGCTGATGTACATGATATTGCCCGCCAAGTGATGATTGAAATGACAGGTGCCAAGCCTCAGGCCATTGAGATTCAGGAGCCAAGTATTTTATTGGCCCATGACCTTATGCCCTCGGATGTGGCTGGATTCGATAAAGAAAAAGTGCTCGGTATTTGTTTAAGTGAAGGCGGTAAAACGTCCCATAGTGCGATACTTGCTCGCGCGATGGGGATCCCCGCGATGGTAAAAGCGCAAGGGTGTCTCGATGCCGTTCGGTCAGGTCAAATGGTGACGCTTGATGGCTTCAAAGGGCACTTATGGTTTGCGCCGTCAGATGAGATACAGCAGGCGCTAGACGCACAGAAAATTGAATGGCAAAACGCGCGAAAAAGTGCGCTAGCGAGCGCACAGCAAGTGGCGATGACTCGCGATGGTATCGCTATTCCCGTTTTAGCGAATATTGGTGGACCGAATGATTTGGAAAATGCGTTAACATCGGGGGCAGAAGGTGTTGGTCTATTTCGTACCGAGTTTCTATTCCAAGACAGTGAAGCCTTACCGACTGAAGATGAACAATACCAAGTTTATCGAGACATTGCCGCTGCGCTCGGCGATAAACCACTCACCATTCGTAGTCTCGATGTGGGAGGGGATAAACCTCTAGCGGCTTATCCTATGCCTGAGGAAGATAATCCTTTTTTAGGCTTGAGAGGGGTACGTTTGTGCCTCAAGCATGAAGCTTTATTTAACACGCAACTGCGCGCGATTTTAAAGGCGTTTCAGGTACAGCCGAATATTCAACTGATGATACCTATGGTCGCGCAGGTTGAAGAAGTAAAAAAAGTGAAAGCATTGTTGGCGCATCAAGCTCAGCAATTAGGGGTGGATGCAAGTAAGCTTCCTGTCGGTATTATGATAGAAGTACCCGCTGCTGTCCTAAATGCGGATGCGTTGGCGCAAGAAGTTGACTTTTTTTCTATTGGTACTAATGATCTGACGCAATATGTTATGGCGGCAGATCGCGGCAATACGGCAGTCGCAGAGCTTGTGAATTACTTTGAACCGTCGGTATTAAAAGCCATTGAATTGACGTGTGCTGCCGGTGAGCGTGCTGGTATTCCCGTGAGCATGTGTGGCGAAATGGCGGGTGATCCGAACGCAACACAGATGTTACTTGGTATTGGTCTTCGTAAGTTCAGCGCTAGCGCTAGCCTGCTGCCTGGACTCAAAGCTCAGATTCGCCAACTGTCTTTGCAGGCATAGCGTTCCTCTACGTATAAACCGGCGTTCAACGCCGGTTTTTTTATATGACTTTTTTAATATGACTCGTTAGTACCACTCCATCTGTTCATGTAAGCCAAATTTTTTGATTTTTCGCCATAGTGTCGTGCGTCCAATTTGCAGTGCTTTGGCCATCTCGTTCATTTTCCCATTACATTGATTCCAAGCCTGAACAATGGCTCTTTTCTCGGCTTCTTCTAGGGTTATGATCGGCGTATTATCTGTACGATGATGGGCGTTCAATTTTATGTCCTCAGGAATATCACTCAGTTTGATCAAGTTTGAACCTCGATTAAGCAAGATGCGCTCAATTCGGTTTCTTAACTCGGAGTTATTTCCTGGCCAACGAAAATTCATTAATGCTTCCAATGCCACTTGTTCTATCGAGAGGGTTACATTGTGGCGACGCTCGTAATGGCTAACAAGCTGCTGGACAAGATGTTCGATGTCTTCTCTGCGTTTTCTTAGTGGCGAAATAGGGAGCTCGTTTGAGGATAACTCATAGTAAAGTTGGCGACCAAATGAGCGCTGTGTAACATATTCGCTGATTTCTGCGGTCGTGCTGGTAATGAGTTGAAAGTCTACTGGGATCAATCGCAAGCTGTCGCTACGGCTTACCAAGCCTGTCTTTAATAACTTTAGTAACACGGCTTGTAGGTCTGGCGATAGGTATTCCACTTTTTCTAAAAACAGAGTTCCACCGTGAGCTAACTCAAACTTAGAAGGCATGCCCTGTCCTTCATCATAGCCCAAGGTCTCTTTCACCAGTTGTTCCGTATTGATCGAGCGGCAGTTGAGCGTAATGAATGGCCCATCTTTATAGCTACTCTCATTATGAATCGCCATGGCTAACGTCGCTTTTCCCACACCTTCCTCTCCAGTAATGAAGATCGGTGAATTCGATTTTATCGCCCGCTTGGCCATGGTAATCACGTGTTTCATCTTGCGTGAAATAACAGGCAACGTATTGAATGTATATCGTGCACTGCCTCCGATCTGCTGTTGAGCTAGTTCGCGAATTTTATCGATGGGGTGCAAGAACAGTAAATGGGTGCCGTCATTGAGCGCACGCAGCGTGATAATAGCTTCGACGAACTCGCCGTTGACTTCTATTGTGGTCAGCTTACGCTTAATCGTTGTGCCAGACTCAATACTGTTGAGCACATTAGGAGGAAAACGAAAAACACAGAACACATCTTTTTCTAAGACATCGCTTGCCTCGATATTCAGTAACCGCTCAGATTGATGGTTAACCATGGTGATGTGGTTGTCTTCATCCCATGCCAGGAGACCATCATCCATGCACTCTAGTGTGGCGTTGTGCGCGCAGGAAAGACGGTTAATATTCTCTTGTTCAGAATGAATATGTATCTGCAAACTGATTTCTCTCGCACTTGACGCGATGATGACTAAGCTCTCTTTCTGGTAGTGTTCTGCGTTTTTAATCAAACACGTTGTCCCACGTAGCTTGCCAAATTGATCGAAAACAGGTGCTGCCACGGAGGCATAAGGATGTAAGTGACGATTAAAGTGTTCTGCGGCAAATACTTCACAAGGCATATGGGTGTTGATACAGAGATTGACTGCATTGGTACCAATCTTCCCTTCAGAAAGAAAGCAACCGTGTTTTATACCAAGCTCGTTCATCTCCTGCTTTATTACGTCATGCCCGACGAGAGAAAGAATGCAGCCATTGTTGTCAGTCACAATCAATAGCAAATTTTCTTCGCCTAACATATCGTAAGTATCTTCAAGCACTGTGGTGGCACATTCGATAAGATGCTCGTTGCGCTTCATCAAAGACGACAAGGTAAAACCAGAGGCAATGTGTGGTTTTGACCAAGTGTAGGGATTACATTGCTTTATACACCGCTCCCACGACTTAAGTACGGGGGTACGTGAGAATTCATGAGACACCCAGTGGTGTTTTTGGAAAAAGTCCCATTTGGTTTTATTGTCTTCGATCGAAAGCATGCTATACCGCTCTAGCACAAGTTATGGACTGTCGGCATGTTACAGGTACTTTAGCCCAGCAGCTGTGAGAACTTTCACGCCTCAGCACAGAGAGACGAAATGAGCGAGATAAAAGACGTATAAAAACTGACCGTTTTATCCAGTGGTCAGGGTGTATTTTTCTATGCGTGCGTGATGCGGTCGTGTATCATTAGGCACCTGTTATAGCGCCGCGCTTTATCTTGTTGGAGATGTTTCAACAAGTTTTACTAGGGGCGTATTATAACCAGCCATAACGTAGAGTTATTCCGTTTTTGACGCCTGTGAAGGCGACAGTAAGGTAAGACAAACATGAGCGAAAAATTACAGAAGGTGCTAGCGCGTGCTGGCACGGGGTCACGCCGCGAAATGGAAAGCTATATCCAAGCCGGCCGAGTGAGTGTCAATGGTGTGGTGGCCAAGCTGGGCGACCGTCTTGACGATCCGAGTGCGCTGGTGCGTGTCGATGGCCATGCAGTGCCGCTCAATGCGCCTTCTGAGTCAGTATGTCGCGTGCTGGCTTACAACAAGCCAGAGGGCGAACTATGTACGCGTAGCGACCCAGAAGGTCGTCGTACCGTGTTCGACCGGTTGCCAAAGCTCAAAGATGCCCGCTGGGTCGCTGTTGGCCGCTTGGACGCCAACACGTCCGGTCTCATGCTGTTTACCACTGACGGTGAACTGGCAAACCGCTTGATGCATCCAAGCCGCCAAGTGCAGCGTGAATATATGGTGCGCGTTTTTGGTGATGTGAACGAAGACATGGTGCGCAACGTGGTGGCCGGTGTCGAGCTTGAAGACGGTGTTGCCCGCTTTGAGGACGTGGTTTACGCGGGTGGCGAAGGGATGAACCACACCTTTTATGTTGTGATCACCGAAGGGCGTAACCGCGAAGTGCGTCGCCTTTGGGAAACTCAAGGTGTGACTGTGAGCCGCTTGAAGCGAGTGCGTTACGGTGACATTTATCTTGAGAAAGACCTGCCACGTGGTGGTTGGCGCGAGATGGAACTTAAAGAAGTTAACTATTTGCGCGAGATGGTGGAAATGAAGCCTGAATCGCAAACAGTGATCACGCCAGAAGACCAAAAGCGTAAAAAGTCGCGTCAGAAAATTCGTCGAGCAGTGCGCCGCTATGAAGAGCGTATCGACTCGAACGATAAGCCAAAGAAAGCCCGTCAAGCTCGCCGTGGTAATGCCCCGGCAGCAGGACCAAAAGGGTCGGGACCCAAAAAAGGTAGCCCACGCCCTGGCGCGCCAAGAGGGAAAGGAAAGCCTCGGACGCGTAAATAAAACGCTTTCAGCATTAATGAATGAAAACCCGGCCTTGTGTCGGGTTTTTTTATTCAAGAGAGAAGAGAAGGGTATACATGATAACGATTATTATTTGTGTTATTGTCAGCTCAATTTATAGAACTATCGATATACGGAAATAATGACGATCGCTGCTGAGCCTTATCAAGCTGCCACCCGTTTGAATCGGATTGAGCGTGTATTAGCCTACATCCATACCCATTTAGATCAGCCACTATTGGTTAGTGAACTTGCAGCAAAAAGTTGCTGGTCTCGTTGGCAACTGCAGCGCGTGTTCTCTGAGCAAACGGGGATGAGTGTTGCGCACTACGTGCGGGAGCTTAAATTGAGTGATGCCGCTAAGCAGTTACTGACTGGCCAACGTCGTATCATTGATATTGCCTTATCCTGTGGGTTTACCTCTGAGGCTAATTTTTCCCGCGCATTTCGACAGCAATATAATATGACGCCTCGAGAATATCGTCGACGAGGCATTATGGATGGTATTCGTACACCGTTACAAATTACCACTTTAACCACACCACAACCTCTGTGGTTATCTGTGCAGATTAAAACGCGACCTCAAGCCACAATCGCGGGAGACGTTGCACCGATATTGGGATTATTTGCGCCAGAGCCTGATTTTAATGATGTTGTGCCAGCGCTTTGGCAGCGAGCCTATGCGCGCGGCGTGATTGATCTAAACCAGCCAAGTATCGGTGCCATTGATGTAGCTAGCGCGGATACACTGCAATCACCGTTGCCATACCTTGCGGGACAACAGGCATTAGGAGGCTTTCAACATGACACCACAAGCTGGATCATTCCGGAAACGACCTATGCCGTTATCACGCACTCCGGACCGGTGAGCGGGCTCCCTGATACATTGCAGGCGTTTATTTACGCTTGGCTACCAGACTCTGGCTATCAATGCACCGATGGTATAGAGCTTGAAATCTACCCCAGTGGTTACCAGCCCCACTCGAATAGCGCAGTAATGACATATTGGGTGCCACTCAATCCCGTGCATCGTGCTATCGATCCCGTGCATCGTGCACCAAAATGAACAGTATTTCCTCTATGTATCCATAAAATACGAATGATTCCGTTTTAGATTTATTGGTTCGTCATTAGAGGAAATCATGATGCATACAGGTTTTTCGTGCCCACGGCAGGCTATTGGGCGATTGTCGCCGTTGACCTTAGCTGTGATTAGCAGCGTAGTGACTGTGTCGGCTGACTCTGCTCCCCAAGAAGCCAACATGGAAACCATACAAGTCCTAGGTGACACGTACCGCAATACCGCCACCAAAACGGTATTGGCACCCGAAGAGACACCACAAGCGATCACGGTGATTAACCGTGAAACTTTGGAGCAGCGCCAAGCAAGTTCATTAAGCGAAGCCGTCCGCTACACCCCGGGCGTAAATACCGAACTTCGCGGTGGGGCCGTGACCCGTCTCGACCTTTTCAATATTCGGGGTTTTATCAACTATCAAAATTTTTACGACGGGTTAGCGATCCCTTACAACACCTGGAATTTACAGCCACAAATTGATCCGATCGCGATTGAGCAAGTCGAGGTTTTTAAAGGGCCTACATCCGTGTTGTACGGAAATATTCCACCGGGTGGCATGGTGAATATGATCGCGAAAACGCCACAGCGTGAAGCCGCGCATCGGGTTGGCGTCAGTACTGATACAGAGGCGTTGCGAGAAATATCAGTCGACAGCACCGGAGCGATTCAAGATACCTCGTTGGCCTATCGGATGGTGGCGCTGGCACGGAAAAAAGACGGGCAAGCCGGGCATTCAGAAGAAGAACGCTATGTCGTGGCTCCGTCGCTAGATTGGCGTATCTCGCAAGATACCTTAGTGAATTTTAATCTTTATTATCAAGCGGACCCGGCTGCGGGCATTTATACGTCGCTACCAGCAAAAGGCTCAGTGCTGCACAGTGACCAAGGCAGCCTTTCGAGTGACAGTTTTTCCGGTGACAACAACTGGAATACCTATGACCGAGAGTTTTTAATGCTGGGCTATAAGGTGCAACACCAACTCGCTTCTGATTGGTCACTACTGCACACCGCACGATACACCGATGCCGATTTACTGCAAAAGAACATGTACCATCAAAAAAGCAGTGATGGCAGACACTATCCGCGTAATGCATACCTGACAGATGAAACCATGGAATCGTGGGTGGTTGATACTCAGCTTTCTGGCGATTTGCGCTGGGGGGCAGCGCAACATTACACCTTGTTTGGCTTGGATTATCAAAACATGTCGTCCAATGTTGGCTATGACGATACCCTTGCAGGTGTGGTGCCGGCTATTGATATCTTTGAGCCCAATAATAACCAGGTTGACCCAAGTTCACTTAGCTTCGTTTATCAGGATCAGCATGACATTGAGGTCACGCAGACCGGACTCTACGCGCAAGATCAGATCCTTTGGAATCAATGGGTCTTTCTCGCTGGCGCGCGATACGATGAATATGAGTTAAAAGATGATCAGCAAACATTGTTTGCTGGGTCACCGAGTACCTCTGATAAGAACATTCGCCACTACAATTTGGCGTTTCGCGCCGGAGCCATGTACCAATTTGATAACGGTATTTCCCCTTATCTCAGTTACTCCGAGAGCTTTGAGCCGACAGACATGGATAATCGAGGTAATGTCTTTGATCCATCGAAGGGCGAGCAGTGGGAAGCAGGCCTGAAGTATTTATCGTTGGATGGGACGACAGGGCTCAACTTGGCGTTATTTGAGCTGACTAAGCAAGATGCCTTGGTCAACGATCCCAATGATTCTTACGCCAAAATTCAAATGGGTGAAATCCGTTCGCGAGGCGTCGAAATTGAACTGAATCATGCGCTGAGCCTAGATACCAATGTGGCCTTAACCTATAGCTATATTGATATGAAGATCACCGACGATCCTAACCTTGAAGACAAGACACCGGTTTGGGTGCCCGAGCAAACGGCCAGTGCTTGGGTGAACCATCAGTTAACCTCCGGATTAGAAGTGAGCGTGGGGGCGCGTTATGTGGGCGAGTCACAGGGTAACGCGAACAATACCTTTAAAGTGCCTGATTATACCCTGTTTGATACCGCTCTAAACTATGATCTTGCTCAGCTAGATACGTCGCTATCAGGAGCGAAATTGTCACTATCTGCAACGAACCTGCTGGATAAAACGACCTATAGCTGCTTTGACGAGCTGAACTGTTGGTATGGTGATGAGCGGAATGTAAAAGCAAAAATTACCTTTGATTTTTAAACCGCGTTTGTGAAAAACAACGCCCCCGTCAATGGGGGCGTTTTTGTTTATCGTTTGGGTTGCGCATCAATGCACTGGCCATGCACTTCAACACCTTCCGGGGCCATGAGGTAGACGTAGAGCGGAATAATATCGAGTGGCGTTTTTAATGTGTCGGGATCCTCGCCTGGGAAGGCGCTGGCGCGCATGCTAGTTCGCGTGCCACCTGGATTAATCGCGTTCACTCGTACCTTGGTGTCTGACATTTCATCGGCCAGTACTTGCATCATTCCTTCCGTGGCGAACTTAGAAATCGCGTAGCTGCCCCAGTAAGCACGGCCTTGATGACCCACGGTAGACGTGGTAAACACCACGCGCGCATCATCAGACTTTTTCAGCAGTGGCAGCAAGGCTTGTGTCATCAACATGGTGGCTTTGACGTTCACTTTCATCACATCGTCATGCGATTTTTCATCGATTTGATCGAAAGGGCTTAGCATGCCAAGTAGGCCTGCATTATGGAGTACACCGTCTAAACGACCAAATTGTTGGTCAATGGTATCCGCCATGTCGAGGTAATGCTGCCGGGTTGCCCCCAGCATGTCTAAGGGAATAATGGCAGGTTGTGGTGCGCCCGTGGCAGTAATTTCATCGTACACAGCTTCAAGCTTTTTCACGGTGCGGCCGAGCAAAATCACCGTCGCGCCTTTTTCGGCATAGCTCAGTGCCGCTTGACGACCAATACCAGCGCCGGCGCCGGTGACCAAAATCACACGCCCTTGAAGCGCGTCGGAGGTTACTTGATAGTCCACAGTACAAATCCTTATTTATTGTTAAACGTAGATTATTGTAAGGTTGCGGGTAATGTGTGACAACCAAGTGCGTGATGCACTGGGCTGAGGCATTGCAAACTCAGAGATAAAAAGAGGATACAACATTGGAATTCATTGCGGATTATGGGCTTTTTTTAGCGAAAGTCGTCACCTTTTTAATGGCAGCGGTGGTGTTAGTGGCACTGCTACGCGCGGCGAATGATAAAGGCGGACAGAAAGGCAGCCTGAAGCTTACCGATTTAACCGATAGCTTTAAGACCTACCGGCAGTCGCTCGAACATCATCTTTACAATGAGTCATCGTTAAAAGCGCGCGATAAAGACGAGAAAAAGGCGAAAAAGAAAGAAGAAAAGGCACAAAAGGCCGCAGCGAAGAAGCAAACGGCGCAGCCAACACAGCGCGATCCACAACTTTTTGTTCTGACTTTTAAAGGCAGTATTGATGCCCGCGAAGTCGAGGCATTGCGTGAGGAAGTGACCGCCATTTTGTCGGTAGCGACCGAACAAGATGAAGTCTTGGTTAAACTGGAAAGTGGCGGCGGCATGGTGCACGGCTATGGGTTAGCCGCCTCGCAACTGGCACGCGTTCGTAAAGCCGGCGTACCGCTGACTGTCGCGGTTGACAAAGTCGCGGCTAGCGGTGGCTATATGATGGCATGTGTGGCCGATAAGCTGATCGCTGCGCCTTTCGCAATCATTGGTTCGATTGGTGTGATTGCCCAGCTCCCCAACTTTAATAAGTTGCTCAAGAAAAACGATATTGAGTTTGAGCAGCTGACCGCAGGGGAGTTTAAACGTACCTTGACCATGTTTGGTGAAAATACCGATAAAGCGCGTGAAAAATTCAAAACCGAGTTGGAAGAAACGCATGGTCTATTCAAAGCGTTTATCACCGAGCACCGCCCTTCGTTAAATGTTGATGAGGTCGCAACCGGCGAGCACTGGTTTGGCAACCAAGCATTAGAACTTGGCTTGATTGATCAAGTCTGCACCAGCGACGAGTATCTTTTTGAGGCGGCCAACAAGGATCGTAAAGTGCTATCGGTCTCTTATCAGCAGCGCAAAAATATCGCTGAGAAATTAGCAGGAACCTCCGCTGAGGTGGCCGATCGTGTGTTGCTTAAATGGATTAGCCGAGGCCAGCGTCCGCTGGTGTAAGCAAACGCGCGTGCATGATATCGGTATATTGCACATAAAATAGGGCATCGTCGTATTGACTGCTGGCATGCCTTTGGCTTGGCGAAATCACGCTATGATGGGATAAATATCAAGAATAATGTGAGCCAAGCCAAAAATTACCGTATCCACTTAGCTATTTTACAGGCGGCAATGGTAATGATTAGCGCGCTTTTTGCCGAAAAGTGGCATAGCGAATAACCGATACACTACTATCACAATTGATTAACAATTGTGGAAGGTACGAGCAATCAGCGTGTTTTACTGCGAATTTAGTTGATATTCGGCTAGACTCGCTCAATATTGTAAAACAGATAGCGGCATTCCAATATCGGAGTGCAACGCAACGAATTTTCGACAGTTTTAGCGCAAAGGGCGTCAATTAGGTCATTATGGGCAAATCTCTCGTTATCGTGGAGTCCCCTGCAAAGGCGAAAACGATCAACAAATATCTCGGCAAAGATTTCATTGTGAAGTCGAGTGTCGGGCATGTGCGTGATCTGCCTACTGGAGCGACCCAGGGCGGTAAAAAAGCTGCACCTGTGTCTACGAAAGGGCTCAGCGCCGAAGAAAAAGCGCAAATTAAGAAACAAAAAGAAAAGAAGGCGCTCATCAATAAGATGGGCGTCGATCCTTACAACGGTTGGCAGGCGAAATATCAAGTGCTGCCGGGCAAGGAAAAAGTCGTTGCCGAACTCAAATCACTGGCCGAGCAAGCTGACCATGTTTATCTCGCAACGGATTTGGACCGCGAAGGGGAAGCCATAGCTTGGCACCTGCGGGAGCTGATCGGTGGCGATGAAGATCGTTTTAAGCGTGTTGTGTTTAACGAGATCACCAAAAATGCCATTACCCAGGCGTTTGAAGCGCCGGGAGACGTCAACATTGATGGCGTCAATGCACAGCAAGCAAGGCGTTTTCTTGACCGTGTGGTGGGCTTTATGGTGTCACCGCTGCTTTGGAAAAAAGTGGCGCGCGGTTTGTCGGCAGGGCGTGTGCAATCGGTCGCGGTGAAATTGTTGGTCGAACGCGAGCATCAAATTAAAGCGTTTATTCCTGAAGAGTTTTGGGATGTGCATGCGGACACGCTCACCCCTAACGAGCAGGCACTTCGATTGCTCGTTGCACAGCAAAACGGAAAAGCCTTTAAGCCGAAAAACAGCGATGAGGCAATGGCCGCGGTGGCCGCGTTGGAAAACGCGAGCTACGTGGTACGTGATCGTGAAGATCGCCCCTCAACCAGTAAGCCATCTGCTCCTTATATCACCTCAACACTTCAGCAAGCCGCCAGTACGCGGTTAGGCTTTGGGGTGAAGAAAACCATGATGTTAGCGCAGCGTCTTTATGAGGCGGGTTACATCACCTATATGCGTACCGATTCGACCAACCTCAGTAAAGAGGCGGTGGACGCAGCGCGGGGACATATTGCCAGCGAATACGGTGAACAATATTTACCTGAGTCGGCGAACGTCTACGGGGCAAAAGCCAATGCGCAAGAAGCCCACGAAGCGATCCGTCCATCGGATGTTGGCGTGACGGCGAGCGATTTGCAAGGTATGGATCCTGATGCGCATCGACTGTACGACCTGATATGGCGTCAGTTCGTGGCGTGTCAAATGGTACCGGCTAAGTACGACTCCACCACATTGACCGTAGAGGCCGGTGAGTTTTCTTTGAAAGCAAAAGGGCGGATTTTACGTTTCGATGGTTGGACGCGCGTACAGCGCCCGACGGGTAAAAACGAAGATCAAATCTTGCCTGCGGTGGAAGTGGGACAATCACTGACGTTGAGTCAGCTTGATCCGAAACAGCACTTCACTAAGCCACCGGCGCGATTCACGGAAGCGGCTTTGGTTAAAGAGCTGGAAAAAGCGGGTATTGGCCGTCCGTCCACGTATGCGTCGATCATTTCGACCATTCAAGATCGTGGTTATGTGCGCGTCGAAAATCGTCGTTTCTACGCAGAGAAAATGGGAGAGATCGTCACCGATCGTCTGACCCAGAGCTTTGCAGACTTGATGGATTACGACTTTACCGCCCGGATGGAAGCGTCGCTGGATAAAATCGCTGAAGGTCAAGCCGATTGGAAAGGCGTGCTTGACGACTTCTTTGCCGACTTCACCGCAGAGCTAGAGCAAGCGGAACAAGACGAAGAAGAAGGCGGGATGAAACCGAACAATATGGTCATGACGGATATTGATTGTCCAACATGTGGCCGTAAAATGGGTATTCGTACTGCATCAACTGGCGTCTTTTTGGGCTGCTCAGGGTATGCATTACCGCCGAAAGAGCGTTGCAAAACCACCATCAATCTGATGGATGAAGACGGCATTGTTAACGTCCTAGAAGAGGATGTTGAAACCGCGGATCTTCGTGCCATGAAACGTTGTCCGATTTGCGAAACGGCGATGGATTCATACCTGATTGACCAACATCGTAAGCTTCATGTCTGTGGTAATAACCCAAGCTGTGAAGGTTATGTGGTCGAAAAGGGTGAGTTTAAACCGAAAGGCTATGACGGTCCGGTCGTTGAGTGTGACAAATGTGGTAACGATATGGTGCTGAAAAATGGCCGTTTCGGGAAGTACATGGGTTGCACCAATGATGAATGTAAGAATACGCGCAAGATCTTGAAAAACGGTGATGTTGCACCACCGAAAGAAGATCCTGTGCATTTCCCTGAACTGCCTTGCGAAAATTCGGACGCCTATTTTGTGCTGCGAGACGGCGCCTCGGGGCTGTTTATGGCGGCAAGTAACTTCCCTAAATCGCGTGAAACTCGCGCGCCGCTGGTGGAAGAGCTCGATCGCTTTAGAGATCGTATCTCGGAGAAATTCCAATACCTTGCGGATGCACCACAACAGGATCCTGATGGACGACCGACGGTAGTTCGTTTTGCACGTAAAACCAAAGAAAACTACGTGCGAAGTGAAGAAGACGGTAAGCCATCCGGCTGGTCAGCTTTCTTTGTCGATGGTCAGTGGGAAGTCACTGACAAGCGCAAGAAGAAGGCCAAAGCCTAATGAGATTCAACCCGCCATCACGGCGGGTTTTTTTCGTCGTTTTTAGCGGCCGTGATACCGACGTTTGATCTCTACCAAAGTGCCTCTGGTTTGTGCTGCTAAGATGCGACTTTGTATTGAGCCACGAGGCACCATGGAGCTGCACCAGTTAGTTAATACACTTGGCCAAGATCTCAAGCACCGCTATGGCGAACGGGTGCATAAACTGACGTTGCACGGTGGTTTTAGCTGCCCAAACCGCGATGGTACGTTGGGACGGGGCGGTTGCACGTTTTGTAATGTGGCCTCGTTTGCGGATGAAAAAGCGCAACATGCATCGGTCAGTCAACAACTCAGTCAACGCGCCAAAGAAGTGGATCGTGCCCGCCGTTATTTAGCGTATTTTCAGGCTTATACCAGCACCTATGATGAAGTCGCCCGTTTAAAAGTGTTGTACGAGCAAGCACTGGCCCAAGAGCACATGGTGGGATTATGTGTGGGAACACGTCCTGATTGCGTGCCGCATGCCGTGCTCGATTTGCTTGCAGATTATTATCAACAAGGCTTTGAGGTGTGGTTAGAGCTTGGCTTACAAACCGGCCATGATAAAACGCTCAAACGCATTAATCGTGGACATAACGTCGCGGTATACCAACAGGTCGCAACAAAGGCCCGTGCCTTAGGGATCAAAGTATGCACCCATTTAATTGTCGGCCTGCCAGGTGAGGAGATAACGGCCCATCAACAGACGATTGATACTGTGGTAAATACGGGCACCGATGGGATCAAATTGCATCCGCTGCACATCGTTGAAGGAAGCACCATGGCAAAGGCGTGGCGAGCTGGGCGACAAAGGGAAATTTCGTTCGACGATTACATCGCTAGCGCCTCGATGATGATTCAGCGAACGCCACCAGAGGTGGTTTACCATCGGGTGTCGGCAAGTGCACGTCCACCCACATTGTTAGCACCTGCCTGGTGTGAAAATCGCTGGCTTGCGATGACAGCGATCGCCGAGACACTCACACAAACAGGCGCACAAGGGGCCGCGCTGGGCCACCCCTTTGTAGGGCGCTAGCCGATTGAATCTTTTGATCTAGCGGAGTTGATCCTCTGATGCCGTTGGCAAGACGCGTTGCATCAGTCTTTGCAACATTCTGCCAATATCTTGCAATATCAGGTACAAGCAAGGCACAAGAATCAGTGTGAGCAAGGTTGCGAACATCACGGCAAAGCCTAACGCCACTGCCATGGGGATCACAAACCGTGCTTGTAAGCTAGTTTCAAACATGATCGGCAGTACCCCGGCAAAGGTGGTGATGGAGGTGAGAGTGATGGCACGAAAACGCGCGCAGCCGGCGTCAATCACCGCTTGTTTGACCGCAACGCCCGCTTGCCGAGCTCGGTTGATGTAATCGGTCATTACCAATGAATCGTTGACCACCACACCTGCCGCGGCAATTAAGCCAAAGGTCGACATCAAGCTCAAATCGATATCAAACCAATAATGTCCCCAAATGGCGCCGGTGAGACTAAATGGGATCACCGACATAATGATCAATGGCTGGGTGTAACTTTTTAATGGTACGGCAAGCAATGCATAGACCACGATCATGCCAGCGATAAAAAACAGCAGTTGCTCACTTTGCTGAGCTTGTTGCTCCTCAATCGAGCCACTGAGCTCACTGGTGACTTCAGGATAATCGGCTAACACATCAGGTATTACCGATTGTCGAATCGTTTCAACCACTTGGTTGGGTTCTACTTGCTCTTCATCAATGGCGCCATAGACGTAGACAGTGCGAAACCCTGCTTCACGGCGAAGGCTACTGATCCCAGGCTGTTGCTCAAAGTTGACCACATCACCCAGCATCACTTGTTGCCCCGTTGGCGTCGTAATCACGGCATAGCGTAGCGATGAGAAGGTTTCTCGCGTGCGCTTTGGATACCGCACCATGACTTTGATTTCTTCACCGTCTCGGATCAATCGCTGTGCTTCACCGCCATAAAAGCTGCCCCCAACTTGCTGGGCAATGGTCGTCAGATCCAGCCCCAGATCATGGGCGACGGGAGTGAGCGAGATCAGAATTTCCTGGCTGCCAGAATCCATCGAAGAGGATATATCGAAAAGCCCTGGTTGCTGATTAAGGCGTGACATCAGCGCCCGCCCAGCGGCATTGAGGGTATCAATATCGGGGCCGAATAACAGGTAACCAAATTCATCACCTTGTTCTCCGCCGTTGACATCGTCTTGAATGGTGAGCTTTTTCACCCCCGGAATATCAGGCATGGCATCGCGCCAGCGCCGAGAGAGTTCAAAAGTGGTAAAGGGGCGAACGGCATCATCCACTAAGGGGATCACCAGCTGCCCAGCGGTTCGGCCCTCATTAAATACCAGGGTTTCTTTGATCATGGCTTGGCCGGTTTCCGCTTGAGTGTTGTTATCAACGTCGTAGACCATTCGCTCGATAGCTTTTAGGGCAGCGATGGTTTGTTCGCTCGATGCGTTGTTATTCATCTCTAAACGAATATTGGGGAAGTCATGTGGTACTTTCGGCGTCGGCACCATACGAACGTGGCTGGCCACCACCAAAGCAATACTGATTGCCAATAGGGCAATGAATACGGTAAGTACAGACCAACGCCAGTGTGTGGCCCGGGTGACTGTACGGCGATAAGGGCCGTGAATGAATTGCTGAAAACGGCGGTTAAAGCGTTGGCGTAAGCTATTTGGTTTAGGGGTAGAAAAGTGGGTATGAGCAAGGTGTGCTGGAAGGATGAGTTTGGATTCAATCAAACTAAATACCAGACACAAGATGACAATGGCGGCGATACCAAAGAAGAAGGCACGCTCTGGTCCACTAGACATCAAAAAAGGGGCAAACACTGCAATGGTCGTTAATACCCCAAAGGTAGCGGGCGTTGCAACCCGTTGAGCACCGGCAACCACGTTATTCACACCACCGCCCTTATGCTCGACTTCGGTATAAACGCTTTCGCCTATCACAATGGCATCATCAACGACGATCCCCAATACCATAATAAAGGCAAATAACGACACAATATTAATACTGACCCCTATCACTGGCATCAGCATAACCGCGCCAAGAAAACAAACGGGCAGTCCAACGAGCACCCACATTGCTAGCTTAAAGCGTAAAAAGAGGGTCAGTAACAACGCGACGAGCACCGCCCCTTGCAGCAAGTTTTTGAGCATCATGTCCAAGCGCGCGTTTAAGTAGTGGGTCATATCAACCACGGACTTTAGCGCCAAGCCGGCTGGAAGCGTGTTGTTTTTCGTCTCGATGTAATCTTTGACTGCGGAGGCGACGGTAACCATGTTTTGCGACGCTGTCGCGTTCACCGAGAGAAAGATGGCATTTTGCCCAGAGTATTTAAAATAGCGCTCACCTTCGGTAAAGCCATCTTTAATGGTTGCGATATCTTGCAGTCGTAGTCGGCTACCATTTGGACCAATTTTAATCGGGATCTGTCGAAATTCGTCGCCGCGATAGCGTTGGTTTTCCACGCGAATGGCGATCATACCGCTATCGGTGCGCACTTCACCGGCTGAGAAGTTGGCTGAATAGCGGGCTATGGCATCACTGACTTGACCCAGAGTGAGGTCGTATTTTCTTAATTGTTGGGGTGCAACTTCAATGGCGATTTCGTAGTTAGGGGCACTGAGCTCGACTAATGTCACATCGTTAAGTTGAAGTAACTCGTCTTCGATGTTTTGTGCGACGGGTTTTAGCTCGGTCAGTGGCTTGTCGCCCACCACCGCCATGCGTATCACTGTTTGTCGAAACTCAACTTGCGACACATTGAGCGGCTCCATAGACGCGGGCAGATTAGAAATGGCATCGACTTTCTGATTCACCCGATCCAACACCACATTGAGGTCTTCGCCAACATCCACTTCGATTTCGACACGGCCAAAGCCTCGGCGTGCTGTCGATACCACAGACTCAATGCCGGTGACATCTTTAATGGCTTCTTCCACCTTTACGAGGATGCTCTCTTCAACCTCTTGTGGCGAGGCGCCTGGGTAGTCAGCAGTGATATGGATATAATTAATTTCGATGTTGGGGAACATCTGACGTTGAATAAAGAAGTAGCTCGCGATCCCCATGATCAATACAAAAATCATGATCAGATTCGCCGCGACAGGGTTATGTGCAAAATACGCAATGAGACCACGAGGTGGCGTAGGGGCTTCATTCATCGTCGTCGTTCTCCTGCGCAACCTGCGATGCCACGCGTACCGTCATTCCCGCTTCAGGAAACTCGGGGGGCGTTGTCACAATCTGGTCATTGGCACTTAGCCCTTGGTCCGCATAAAGGTATTGCCCTTCGGCACGGACAATATTCAAGGCGCGAGATGAAAGTTGGCCCTTGCCATCGACCACCCAAACTTGTCGATTATTTGCCAAGGCTTGGGGAAGTTTAAATACTGCGTCTAACGTGGTGCCGTTAAAGGCCACCTCAACATAACTGCCGAAGGGCAGAGTTGGTTTAGGCGAGCTGATACCGTAGGGGTCATCAAGACGCACCACCACACGCATCATCCGTGTACTTTGTTCCACAATCCCTAAATCACGCACCACGGTGCCTTCGCGATGAATCGGCGATGTGCCATTTCGTGTCAGCGAGGCCTGAATACCTTCGAGTTGTTCGGGCAGAAATGCACTGTCAAACCCAGCCACAGGTACGTGGACTTCCGCCACTTCAACATTGTTGATCGTACCCACAGTCGTGCCTGCGCTAATATATTGACCCACACCGATATCGCGTGAGACCACTAGGGCATCATAGGGTGCAGTGACTTGACAGTTATCAAGATCGCGTTGAGCGCGTTTTAATGTCGCTTGGGCCGACTTCACCCGCGCCTTGGCTGTTAATAGTTGTGGTTTGCGTAAATAGAGATCGGTGACCTGTGTCGGAGGCAAGCTTTTTGCTTGGCGCTTTGCCACTGCGGCTTGCGCTTGTTCTTCAATGAGAGCGGCTTGCGCGCTGGCGAGATCGGCCTCTGCACTGAGCACCGCCGCCTGATAATTATCCGCCTCAATAGAGAAGAGCACGTCGCCACGTTTTACGATGCCACCGGCGACAAAATTCGGGTGCCAATCCATGACTTCTCCCGATACTTGCGCGGAGATTTGCGTGGTTTCCAGCGGCATTAATTCACCATGCCCCGTGATGACTACTTGATGTTGCGTAGGCGTGATGAACTGCGTATCGACGATCGGCGGAGGAGGAGCGGGATTATCGACCTGTGTCTCTGATTCCGTTGCCGCAATAGCAGTATAGCCAAGGTAGCCGAGCCCTAATACCACTAAGGGCAGAATCCAACGTAGTCCTTTCATTAATGATGAGTCCTTTCTGTGCGTCGCCAWGTGTAGTGTGACAGCCGATTCGGGTTATATGTCTATTAACTAATTTATCATGTAACGTCAGTACTGTGATGACACGCTAACTGATCTTTTGAATTTCATCATTTTTTGTTGCACTCAACACGTTACGACTGAGTGTGTCCTCCCGATCGCCTCGTTTCGGTCATCCGGCATGTGTCTTTTGCTAAAACGCAAACCTGTTCTTTTTTTTCAATAGATAATTACATAGTTAGTTTTTATCTCACTTATTTTTACGTTTTTTACGTGATTTCTCTGAATTTGTTGGTAAAAAACAAGCGATCCACGCGGCTATAATCTTGTTATTGTCCACAATAAAAAAAGAAAGGGTTTTTTTTACGATTTTAACGTAGCGGTACAGGGTTTTATTGAATAAGAGAGGCTGTTT
>NZ_MUFJ01000031.1:0-44388 GCF_001996245.1 Salinivibrio sp. MA607
CTGTTAAACCTCCTATTTATCGAGTAATCGATTACTAAATATTTTATTACATAGCGAATACTACTCTTTTTTCATCTTTATTTAGCCATTTATTCGACCTGAACAAAAGCTGAATGGTCATTGCCTCGAATGAACAGATATAAAATAGAGCAAAAATCCTAATTGATTGTTAACTCAATAATAACACTATTGTCATGGCACTGACGCATTGCTAGCATAAATCCACATTCGCACCTCAGTCACCACCACATTTCTTGTGGCGCTAATAATGTTGTGAATGCCAAGGAATAGGCTGTCGCCCGGTATTGAAAAATATGGACAGATACCGTCACCAGAAAGTAATAGCTAAAAAATTAGCACTTACTTTTGGTGAATAATGATAAAGCGGCAGTGCTCGGGAACATATTAAAGAAGGGATACTTTAAAGTGAACAATACAATCCAAAAAACAGCGCTCGCCGCTGCCATGGCTCTTGCTAGCACAACAAGCTTTGCCGGTGAATTAGGTTCACTGACCAGTGAAGTCAAAGTCAACGACTATGAAAAAGGCCTGACAAAAACAGAAGTCACGATAGGTAAGGGTTCTTACAAATTAAGCGATGATGTCAGCTTTCTTTTTGATGTCGATAAAGATTTTATTGATAGTGAGGGAGCGGCGAGAAAAGAAGGGTGGGACACCCAGTTTGGTTTGGCCCAAGGCATAGGAACTATAGGGGATTTTAATACAACCATGTATTATTTATTCCGCTATGATGCCTCATGGAAAGCTAGCGATGAGTCCGATAGTTCGGATACAAAGCAGTACATCATTGCCCCATACTTGAGTAAAGACATCTCCCTTGGTGGCAAAGATTTCTCCTTTGGTATCGAGCTGTGGGCACAATTGGGTAACGACAATGATGAGAGCCTAAAAAATATTAGTGGTGTGGAAACTAACTTCTATCTGTCAGGTGCTCTATCTGAAAACTGGAATCTAGAACTGGCTTGGTATAACTTCGATTACTATGATACGGATGAAGAAGAATACGATTACCAAATTGGTACTGAGAACTATTTAACTTATTCACTCCCGCTCGTCTCAGGTTTCTCATTTAATATTGAGAATTATGTAGAGGCTTACCACACACCAGATTCAGACACCACAATAGCCTATGCACATATCCAGCCTGAATTTGAGTTTAAAAAAGAAGTTAACGAAAACTTCTCTTGGCACGCAGGTGTTTCTTACGAAGCATTTAGCTGGGAATTCAAAGATGCTAAAGGAAATAAAGATGATAAAGACATCTTTGACAATAACGAGTTCCAAGCATACCTAGGTTTTACTATTCAATAACCGCACCACACTGCAGGCAAATTCACTGCCTTTTGCCTGCAGTGTTTAAACGGTAGCAAGATTAACCTACACGCTTTTGCCATTTATCGATAACCGTGGCGCCAATCAGATCACCTTGCACGTTGACTGCGGTACGGAACGTATCAAGCGGGCGCTCAATGATCAGCAAGATAGCGATGGCTTCAAGCGGGATCCCCGCTGCCAGCAGCACCAACTGCATCCCAGACATCGAGCCCGATGGCATCCCTGGCGCGCCCACCGACGACACCATCGCCATAATGAAGATCATCACAACACCGGTCGTAGACAAATCAATCCCGAACAATTGCGCAAGGAACACGGCAGCAATCCCTTCAAACAGCGCGGTGCCATCCATGTTCATCACCGCCCCCAAAGGCAATACCATACTCGCCGTGGATGGGGTGACCTTGAGCTCTTCCTTGGCTGCCTGCATAGATACCGGCAGTGTTGCCGCGCTTGATGAGGTAGCAAATGCCATCGCCAGAGGCGCAGAGATTGCACGAAATAAAGCGATAAAACCAACGCCTCCCGCGACACGTGCGATCAGCGGCAATACAATGACGCCATGTACCATCGTCAGAGCAAACACTAAAGCCGCGAAGCTAAACAGCTGACCAAATAAGTCATTGTCTCCTTGATGCGAAAACTGAAAGACAATCGCAAAAACGGCGAACGGCGCCAGTTTGATGATTCCGGCCACCAGCGTGTTAATACCTTGGTTTAAACCACGAATGGTATCAAATAGCGGGTGTTTTTCCGGCAAAGCTACAATCAGTGAAATACCAAACAAAATGGTGAAAACGACAATCGCAAGTAGATTACCACTGCTTAGCGCCTCAACGGGATTCACTAACGCCATGTTAAAAAGCTTGGTGGCAATCGCGCCAGCTCCTGCCGCATCTTGATTGATAAAGCTGATGCTCTCATCCACCGGTGGCGCACTGTTAAGCGTTTGCCACTCTGGCATCAGTAACGCTGCGCCAAGTCCCAGAATAATCGCTATGGTGGTGGTAAAACCGTAGAACAAAAGGGTGGCACCACCGAGACGTTTTAAGCGGACAACGTTGCCAATATTACTGATCCCTTCCAGCAGCGAGAGCAACACCATCACGCCGACGACGGCTTTCAGTAAACCGATATAACTGACTTTGGCCAACATGAGCAATGGATACCAAGTGGTCTGCTCCGCATTTTCTATGGGACCCAATACAGTCCCCACCAGCCAAGCCAGTGCTGCTGCCAGTGCAATTTGCAATGGTAAAGAATGTTTAACTTTTTTCCACATCGTCTTTTCCCTCGCTGCAGACGGATCTACATGCTGACGTTCTGTCTAGTTTGTTGGGGTTTAATGGCGGCAAATCATAGCAAGATGAGGCGTTTAGCTCATGTAAAAGTTATGAACATTCTGGAATATCTAGTAACAAAATCGTTGGTTGGATGCGATTAAAAGCCCGCCAGTGATTGGCGGGCTCGCAGTACACGAATTACTGAGGCTGTTGGTTTTGAGGATTGAGTTCAAGGTTGACCGGCGTCTCGAGTGATTGATTGAGTGCTTTTTCCAGCGCCGATACATTCACACCCGGGCTGGCTTCGAGCAGCGCGACACCATCCATATAGCTCACCAGATCCAGACCATATTGATCAGCGAGTTGATCCGCTCGTGCTTGACTCGCTTTCACCAAAATAGAACCAGTGACTGTTAATGGTGTGCTCTGAGCAGACAAGGCAACCTTGTCACCGACCATCACCCCCATTTGCTCGCCATTCATATTGCGAGCATTATCGGCAGTATCGACCACAACATAGCGGTCACCATTTAATTCAACCGTAGCGGCATGGACACTCATTGTCAGCCCCATCGCTGCGATTACTGCAATTAACTTTTTCATACTTTTCTCCTATTAACCGCGGTGACCAATAACACGCAGTGACCATTGCATTAGTTTGCCATCAGCGCTGTTATTGGGTAGGGATTTCACTTCCCCTCCCAAGCTGTATTGACGTGTTTCACCATCGGTGTCAGTAACATGTAACGTCCATTGACCCGCTGAACTTTCGCTATTGAATTTATGGCTGAGCATTAAGTGATCGGTAAAACCCTCTGGATAAGTGCTATCCAGCGCATTCGATAACATGCTGTTACGCGGCGACATAAGCACGCTGCGTGTGCCAGATGGCGATTCGAGCTCGATCAACAAATCGGACATACGGCTATGATCAATTGAGCTACGTACTTGCACCGCCTCAATAGTGAGGTCATCTGTCACTCGCACGCTATCGGCGGTGGCGGCTACTCCTGCGTCAGCAATCGGTAGCCCTGTGTCACCATTTTGGTTGTGATAAGACCAAGTCCAATCCGTAAACACTTGCTCAGGCAAAGGTTGATACGTCTTTGCCGCCTCAAGCGCCGCATTGACATCAATTAAGCCAAACCCATAGGTTGGGCTATACCAACGATCTGCCGCGTTTTGTTGCCAACCTTCTAGTCCCGTGACAGTGCGAGTCTGCCCTTGTGCCGTTTGGTAGCTTAAGCGTACATCATCACTATTCGTATCCACACGTGTAGCCGTCGTCGCTAACAAATGGCGAATATCACGCTGGGAAAGGTTCGGATAGGCCGACATTAGTAGCGCGAACGCACCCGAGGTGTTTGGTGCAGCCGATGATGTGCCATTCATGACGCTATTAAAGTCACACGTGTTGTCTATTTCAGTGCCACCGTGTAGGTCATGCGAATCATAAGGAATACGATCATTGCGGTTATAGCCCATGGTACAACCGGTCAAATCTGTGGTGATATGTGCGGGTTTATTGGTGCCGTATTCGCCTCCTGGAGCCGTCAAGAATACGTTGCTACCGACAGAAGAATACGACGATCGTTTGCCATCTGCATTCAAGGCACTGACCGTCACATTCCAATAATTTGCGTTGCTGGATGACTGGTTACTGTTTTGCCATGGCAATCCATTATTATTACCCACAGGACCAAATCGCTCTCGGTTAAACGAGGTGCGACTGAAGCCATTTCCCGCTGACTTAACAAATACTGCGCCACGCCCACCAAAAGCTTCCGTGGTCATTGTCTTGTATTGGGCATTTTGGCGACCATCATAGCTCATAGGATCATCACTATAAGGATAGCTGCGCACCCCTGAGCCACCATAGCTTTGATTAAAGACTCGGACATCATCTGAATAACCTTCCCGCCCGTGACTGATCTCCCATGCTTTTTGGCTCTGATATGCCAGGTAATTATAGCCTTGTAGATTGGCAAGCGGTGCAACACCCATCCCTCCCAAGCCGTTATCACGCGCCGCCGCGATAATACCGGCCACCGAAGTACCGTGAGCTGTATTTCGATTGCTCCACCCTTCAGGCGTCGGATCGTCATCACGATCAACGAAATCGTAAGATTTTCCTGCACGCATATTCGCCACTAGATCAGGGTGTGCGATCTCTAACCCGTCATCAACCACGGCGACATTGACGTTTTGGCCTAAAATCTCTTGTCGATGAGCCCACCAAAGATTTAAGTCATTACCTGGCTGCCCTCCTTCGCGAGCAAATGCATTCTGTCCCCTATTTAGCAAATGCCATTGCTCTGCGGTAAAAGGATCGTCGCCCGGTAGACAGCGCTCGGCGCTGGTGCGCCCAATATCGATAGGTTCACTTCCTGTTAACACAATACAGGCTTGTGAGTCTGGTTCCGTCGGTGGTTCAACGGGTTCAGGCACTTTTGCCATCGCCCAAGCCCCAGAGGTATGAAAGAGCGCGCCGATAATGAGCGCAAGAGAGCTATGTTTGTGCATTTATCATTCCTTTTTACACTAACGAGAGATGTCTCATTCATGAGATACTCATCATTAGTAAAAAGAAACAAACTCAATAGAAACAGCCTATTAGTATAAACGTGATCTTGTGCCTAATTTTTAGAGCAAGTAATCTAATTCGTTGAACACGACCAGCAAAATTAACGTTTACGTTACATTCATATTCAAGGCGTGTGATGTAAAAGAATCCCTGAGCCTATGCCCAACCATAAATCTATTGATGCTGCCCCATCCACCATCGTAACCACTTCGGCAATTTTTGCTGTTTGACTAAACGTATTATCTGCTTTTCGCGTAATATAAAGGTGAATAAGGAGCGATAATGAACTGGATTGAAGCACATGAAGCGGGATTTCGACTTGGTCTATTCGTGCTCGTACTCGTGATCATGCTGGTCGCCGAGTGGCAATGGCCCAAACGTCAGTTAACCCGTACTCGACGTGAACGCTGGCGGGGCAATATTGCGCTCACCGCATTTAATACGCTAACGCTTCGACTACTGGCACCGCTTTCAGCCGTTGGTGTTGCCAGCCTTGTCGATGAATCAGGGTGGGGACTGCTTAATCAGCTCTCTTTGCCGCTTTGGGCAACAGTAGTCCTCACGCTAATTGTCATGGATTTGGCGATTTGGTATCAACACAAGCTATTCCATGAGCTCCCTTGGTTATGGCGATTGCACTTAGTTCATCATGCCGACATGGATATTGATGTCACCACTGGCGCGCGCTTTCACACCGTCGAAATCTGGCTTTCAATGGCGATAAAATGTGCACTGGTAGGCTTATTAGGTGCCCCTGTTTTAGGCGTGATTCTGTTTGAAACCGTATTAAGCAGCATGGCGATGTTTAACCACAGCAACGTCCGTTTACCGCTGCGTCTCGATGACTGGCTGCGCCGTATCGTCGTCACGCCCGATATGCATCGCGTTCATCATTCCACTCGTTTTCATGAGTGTAATGCCAACTATGGCTTTAATTTATCTTGCTGGGATCGCTGGTTTAATACCTATGTTGCTCAGCCTCGCAAAGGGCATCAGGGAATGCGAATTGGCTTAAATGAAGTGGCGCAAGCCAATGATGCGAGTCGCATAACAGGCATGCTGCGCTTACCTTTACGCTGGCGTATACTGCAGCGCGCCTACCAACACGATAAGGAGCGCTAGGGCGTATGACCCACGTAATCGTTACCTCACAAAACCCTGCCAAAATTTCTGCCGTTAAAGCAGCATTTTATGACGTTTTTCCCAATACCGACTTCACATTTACCGGCGTGTCCGTACCCAGTGATGTCGCCGACCAACCCATGACAGAGAAAGAAACCTATTCAGGCGCATGCAATCGGGTTCGGCATGCACAAGGACGTTATCAAGGCGATTATTATGTGGGGATAGAAGCCGGCTTGGATGGCCAACATACCTTTGCTTGGATGATCATAGCAAAAGACGATGCGCGCGGCGAAGCACGCTCAGCGTCACTTCCCCTTCCACCAGACGCGCTCAAGGCTTTGCATCAAGGCGAGGAGCTCGGTGATGTGATGGATCGAATGTTTAGCCAACAAAATGTAAAACAAAAAGGGGGCGCCATCGGTATGCTTACCGGACACCGATTAACGCGATCAAGCGTGTATCATCAAGCTTTGATCATGGCACTGATCCCGTTTATGCATCCACACCTTTATCGCTAAAAACCCGGCGCTAAAAAAACAGCACTAAAAACGGAGCCCGTGGGCTCCGTTTTTATTTGATAGACAGAGGATCAAGAGCGGGTTTGCTCCGCCTCGCGCTTGAGCAAGTCGGCGAGCCAAATTTTGGTATCTTCATCCATCCGCTTTAATTCGTTAGAGCCTCGGGTCACGGTCGCGATCCCTACCCCAAGTAACTGACTGAGCTGGCGCTGACTCATTCTGCCTTCTAATAATTCATGCAAGATATTGATCCGAGCGACCAGAGTATCTCGCTCATCAGGCGTCAGTAGTGCTGTCAGTAATGCATCATCGTTATCGTCTTTTCCTGCTAAACGCACTAAAGAAATAACATCTTGCCAACCAGAGAATGCAGGCGATTGCGACATGGTTTCCTCTCGCTCTTTACGTGATGACAGCAATGATAACATCAATAGCGCTGAGCCAGCTCGTGCGCACTTAAAAATTGCACCGGCTCACYTAACAGCTGACGATAATAAATATCGAACATCAAGACGTTCTGCACATAATGGCGCGTTTCGTAAAACGGAATCGACTCAATAAAAGCAATCGCATCCATATGACCTTGCGATCGTTCCAACCAACGCGACACACGATGCGGGCCGGCGTTATAGGCCGCGAATGCCAAGATACGATTACTGTCGAAACGATCTAACATCATTTTTAAGTAGCCGCTGCCAAGACGAATATTGACGCCCGGATCACTCAAGCTAGCAGGGCCTTGATAATCAAATCCCAGCTGACGAGAGGTTTCGCGTGCCGTGCCTGGCATTAATTGCATCAAGCCTCTTGCACCCACATGGGATACTGCGCGGGTAAAAAAGGCGCTCTCTTGACGCGATAAGGCCATCAGTGTGGTTTTGTCTACGCCACGCTCGCGGCTGAAAAACTCAAACCACCACTGGTGTGCTAACGGGAAGCGGAGTGACAAATGGTCCCACATTTTTCCCGCAATCGTGGCTTGAACCGCGAAGTGGTACCAATGTTTTTTATTGGCATAGGCCGCCAGTAAGGCAATCTGCTCATCACTGGCACGTTGTAATACATAATACCATTCACGCTTAGCCGCATAGATTTTATCGAGCGCGATAAGCTCATTCACTCTTGCCAATACATCATTGATCGGCATTAACCCTGCTTCTTTTAGGACTGCTGTGCGTGAGGGTATTGAAATCGGTTTATCTAAATGCTGCGCCGCTGCCACGCTATAGAAATTACGCTCACCAAGCATGGAAGCAAATGCTTGATTTGCTGACGCACTATCACCAAGCTCTAGCTTGATTCTCGCCTGCCAATACCGCCACTTTAAAGACTGCTGAGCCGCTTCGCTGAGCAATGCGCGCCACTGATCCAGCGCGTGCCAGTCACCCTCGATAAGAGCAAGGCGAAACCGTCTTTCCAATAAACCATCATCATGACTCTGACGCAGCATACGATCTCGCCAGCCAGCCAATGCAGGCTCGTCATCATTCATTAATTGACCAATCAAGTAATCGGCAATGTCTTGTCGCTCTCGTTTATCGTAATGCTGGCCCTCGACCGTGCGACGAAAGTGGCGAATGGCTTGCGCTTCATCCTTGCGAGCCAAACGCTCAAACGCCAAGCGAGTCAGTTTTTGATTAAACGGCGTCACATAACTGCGCTTAGAAAAATCGGCCACGTTCTCAGGTTGGTCATATAAGTCCAACACCTGCTTGCCAACCGCACGATCCGCCTCGGGTAACTGGCGTAACAAATAACGCATCAAACTGCGGTTGCGCGCATCGAATGTTAGAAGCATACGCTGCAATATCAAGTCACCGGTCAGCAGCCCTTGTTCCGATAAAAAATCGAATAAGTCATTGCAACTGCTATCCACGGATTGACCCGACAAATAGAGCGATTTGGCGCCACTGCGCGCTAAAGCCTGATTCCCCGCTTGACTGTGCGCATAATAATATTGGCACTGATAACGATCACTCCGTGGCACATCAGACTGGAACGCGATCAAGGTCTTCCAATCTCCTCTGTCCGCCAACAGGGTGAGATAATCCGCACGCAAACTATTCGCGAATGGCATAGTGCTATAACGCTGAATAAAGTTAGTGACCGCGTGGTGAGGCTTTTTAGAAAGATTACGAGTGAAATCACGATAATCGAGATACGGATACAAAGGATAATCACGCAGTTGTGCTTTTAAGCGCTGAAACTGATGCAAATCACCGCTTTCAATCGCATCGATTGCCGCTTCATACTGGCGCTGGTGCGGTGTCATTTGACGACTATCAGGGCTGGCGGAAGCCTCAACCATCGGGACTGATAAGCTGGAAATCAACACGAACCCTGACACCCATAGAGGAAAGAAGGCACGGGCGTGACGAAAAGCCGCTCGATATGCTGACTTGATTGGCCCGGATAATGCGATGAATCGTTCCATGTCAAAGATCGCTCCTATTGTATGCAACACCGACTGTGTAACACCGAGTAGACAACAGCTCCGCCCGCAAATTCCCTGTAGGTGGTAAGCGTTGTTTGTCGGCACGTCTCGCCATATTAGTGACCGAATATGACAATCACTGTTAAACTTGGCAAAGTTAACGTTAGAATAGCGTTTTTTATACCACAACGATTAACGTGAGCAGAAATGGCTGAGTACGTATATACCATGTCGCAGGTGAGCAAGATCGTGCCACCTAAGCGTCAAATTCTTAAAGATATTTCTTTGTGTTTCTTCCCAGGCGCCAAAATTGGGGTGTTGGGTCTCAACGGGGCCGGTAAATCGAGCCTATTGCGCATTATGGCCGGTATCGATACCGAGATTGAGGGCGAAGCCCGTGTGCAACCCGGGATCAAGATCGGGTATCTCCCGCAAGAGCCGAAGCTGGATGAAGAAAAGACAGTCCGGGAAACCGTTGAAGAAGCGGTCGGTGACGTCAAAGATGCATTAACGCGTCTCGATGGTGTCTATGCCGCTTACGCTGATCCAGATGCCGACTTCGATGCCTTAGCGCAAGAGCAAGGTGAACTCGAAGCACTGATCCAAGCTCAAGACGGGCATAACCTCGATAATACGTTGGAGCGTGCAGCAGATGCACTGCGTTTGCCCGAGTGGGATGCGCAAATCAAGCACCTTTCAGGGGGCGAGCGTCGTCGTGTTGCTATTTGCCGTTTGCTACTCGAAAAGCCCGACATGCTGCTGCTTGATGAGCCAACTAACCACCTAGACGCTGAATCCGTTGCATGGCTTGAGCGTTTCTTAGTCGACTACTCTGGTACCGTCGTTGCTATTACGCACGACCGTTACTTCCTCGACAATGCAGCGGGCTGGATTCTTGAGCTTGACCGTGGTGAAGGTATTCCGTGGGAAGGCAACTACTCATCTTGGCTCGAACAAAAAGATGTACGGTTAAAGCAAGAAGCGTCGCAAGAAAAAGCGCGTCAGAAAACCATTGAGAAGGAGCTTGAGTGGGTTCGCCAGAATCCAAAAGGCCGTCAGGCGAAATCAAAAGCCCGTATGGCCCGCTTTGAAGAGCTCAACACCACGGACTATCAACGCCGTAACGAGACCAACGAGCTGTTTATCCCACCAGGTCCACGTCTGGGTGAAAAAGTCATTGAGGTCAATAATCTGACCAAGTCGTTTGGTGATCGCATCTTGATCGATGACTTATCCTTTAGCGTGCCCAAAGGGGCAATTGTCGGTATTGTTGGTCCGAACGGCGCGGGTAAATCAACCCTATTTAAGATGCTCAGTGGCACAGAAACCCCAGATAGCGGCACCGTTGAAGTAGGCGATACCGTACAACTGGCCTCGGTCGATCAGTTCCGAGACAGTATGGACGATAATAACACCGTCTATGATGAGATCTCCGAAGGGGCGGACATCATTCGCATCAATAACTTTGAGTTACCGGCACGCGCTTATGTGTCACGGTTTAACTTTAAAGGCAGTGACCAACAAAAACGCATTGGTGATTTGTCAGGCGGTGAGCGTAACCGTGTCCACCTCGCCAAATTGCTAAAAGCTGGCGGTAACGTGTTGCTCCTTGACGAACCGACTAACGACTTGGACGTGGAAACGCTCCGTGCACTTGAAGAGGCACTCTTAGAGTTCCCAGGCTGTGCCATGGTGATCTCGCACGACCGCTGGTTCCTTGACCGTGTCGCGACCCATATTCTTGACTATCGTGATGAAGGCCAAGTGAACTTCTTTGAAGGTAACTTTGCTGAATACACCGATTGGTTGAAAAAAACACTGGGTGCACAAGCGGCGGAGCCGCACCGGATCAAGTACAAGCGTGCAGTCAAATAATAACGCATACCACGGTAAGGGCAGCGACGGCTGCCCTTTACCTTCCCACTCTTCATCTTCTCACTCGTCATCTCAATAAACCGTATTGCCGCCTGTACTTAGCTCAGCAGAACCACGAAAACGTTTTAAATGTGAGACAAGCCACTAAATCAGTATTGTGATTGCCCCATATCACCTACACTAGAGACAGTGAATGAGGAGATGTCATCATGACAGAGCGTAGAAAATTTTCCCGCGTCATGTATCGTGTGCCGGCAATACTCAAACAAAACGAGCAGCAATGGCACGCACAGGTACTGGATCTATCTCTCAAAGGCGTGTTGCTCAGCCGTCCTGAGAACTGGCAAGCTGATCCCGAACATAACGCGTTTCTACTGGTGTTTTACCTCCATGACTCGGATGTAGAATTAGACATGGACTGCATTCTGGTAAATAACTGCGAAAATTATCTCCATCTTTACATCGATCACATTGACATTGATAGCGCCAGTCATTTAAAAAGGCTCGTTGAACTGAACGTGGGTAACGATGAACTGCTTCATCGCGAGCTTGCGCAATTGACTGACCACATGGCGGAACCGAACGCTTAATCCGCACGGTCATGGACGGTATTTAATGCAGGCCAGCAGTAACCAGTCATGACAGACCATATCCATATTGCCGTAACGCACCCGAACGGGGTGAAACACTATACCCTCTGCCCGACCCGTAAAAAGGTCGTGCAAACCCTTGCATTAGTGATACTCGCGGCTCTCACCATCACCTTTGCTAGCCTGTACCTGCTTTCTGAGCGTTCGACCGAGGCCGAAGCGGCTGTTGAACGATTACGCCAAGAGCGCGCGACCTTAAATAACGAGGTGGCGATGTTGCAACAAAAACGTGATGCGCTGTCACAAACCATCGAGAACAAAGATGTTGAACTCACCGCCCTGACACAACGCGTGGTCACGGTTGAAGATATGCTCGGGCTAGAATCAGTGGCCAAAGACGCCTCGCTCACTCACCGTCTCGATGTCGCAGCGATTAACTCAGCGGTGCGTTACACCATGCTCCAGCTAATCCCGAATGGTAAACCGCTTGAAAGCTACCGACGCTCCTCGGGATATGGCTCACGAACTCACCCTGTGACAGGGAAAGAAAAATTCCATATGGGCTTAGATTTGACCTCAGACGTCGGCACGCCGGTGTATGCCCCCGCGGATGGCGTCGTCGAATATGTCCGTCCCAGCCGCCGCAAAGGCTATGGTAACTTTATCAAAATCGACCACGCCTTTGGCTTTATGACACTCTATGCCCATTTGGATAAATTCAATGTCCGGAGCGGGCAATTTGTGAAAAAAGGGGATTTAATTGCATGGTCGGGTAATACCGGATTATCAACTGGCCCGCATTTGCATTATGAAGTGCGCTTTTTGGGCCGCGCTCTTGACCCACGTCGCTTTATAAAATGGAGCACTGAAGAGTTCGATTCCTTACTCGAAAACGAAAAACGCGTGAGCTGGGGACATTTGGTCGCAGTGGTTGAAAACTTGGTCCAGACCCAGGTCCAAGTCGCCAATATGCCCGCCCCTAACCCACCGCTAAGCACCGCACAGCAGCGTGACGCAGAGGATGATCGCGCCCCGGCTAATGCCGCTATGTAGCTCAAGCAACCGCCGCTATAACTCTTCTAATACTGCCAACGCATCTGATAATTTGCTCACACCGTACACGGTCATGCCTTCAAGCGTCTGTTTGGGCATATTGGCTTTAGGGACAACCGCTTTTTTAAAGCCATGTTTAGCCGCTTCCATTAACCGCTCTTGCCCACTGGGTACCGGGCGAATTTCACCGGCCAAGCCGACTTCGCCAAACACGACTAATTCTCTTGGCAAAGGCCGGTCTCTAAAGCTTGAGATCAACGCAAGCAACAAGGCCAGATCCGCGCTGGTCTCAGTCACTTTGACGCCACCAACCACATTCACAAACACATCTTGATCAGACATTTGCAGCCCGCCGTGCTTGTGTAACACCGCCAATAACAGCGCTAGACGATTTTGCTCTAACCCCACAGCCACCCGACGGGGATTAGCCAATTGCGAATAATCCACTAACGCCTGTATTTCGACCAATAATGGGCGCGTGCCTTCCCAGACGACCATGACCGAACTGCCAGAAGTTTGCTCCTCACCACGGGAGAGAAAAATCGCCGACGGATTACTCACTTCCTTCAATCCCTGACCTGTCATGGCAAACACGCCCAGCTCATTCACCGCCCCAAAGCGGTTTTTGTGGCTGCGTAAAGTGCGAAAGCGACTATCGCTCGATCCATCCAATAACACCGAGCAGTCGATACAATGCTCAAGCACTTTCGGGCCTGCCAGTGAACCATCTTTGGTCACATGTCCGACCATAAAAATGGCCACATTGTTTTGTTTGGCGTAACGGGTTAAGGCGGCGGCAGATTCACGGACTTGTGCCACGCTCCCAGGCGCCGATTGCACATCGGCGACATGCATCACCTGGATGGAGTCGATCACCATGATCTTAGGCTGCTCTTTTTTCGCAACCTGACAAATGGTTTCAACGCCCGTTTCAGACAATAACTTAAGCTTATCTTTGGGTAACCCGAGTCGGTCAGCCCGCATCGCGACTTGTTGGAGCGATTCTTCCCCGGTGATATACAGTGTCGGAAAATGGTGTGCTAAGCCCACCATGGTTTGCAATAGTAAGGTACTTTTACCCGCGCCAGGGTTACCACCGATAAGAATTGCCGCCCCCGGCACAATGCCACCACCGAGTACCCGATCAAGCTCTTTAAAACCGCTGCTCAGACGCGGTACTTCTTGCAAGTTAATATCTTGTAAGGTTTGTACGACACCCTCGGCACTGCCAGTATAACCGGCGTATTTTTCATTGCGTGCGACTTGAGGTGAAGCCGCTAACCTCACTTCGGTAATCGTGTTCCACGCCCCGCATGCAGAACACTGCCCTTGCCAACGCGGAAAATCTGCCCCACAGTCATTACACACGTAGGCTCGTTTTGTTTTTGCCATTCGCTCTCCAATACGTATGATGTCAGCTAATTCACAAAATGATTGCTATCTTATTCATTATCCCGACACTTTTCAGAGAAGATGCCGTTAACAAAGTAAGCGATTACTTTACCAGACTTTGCCATGAAGCAGGATGATTACCAGGGACTGATTGAGCAACTGCTTCCTCTGTCCCAAACCCCAAAATTTGAGGTGTTGCTCGATAAGCTCACGGCTAACGAGCCCAGCTCCGCAAAGCTGCTGATCAAAATGGAGATCAGACGGCTGATGACCCCATGCAATCGCGCCATCGACTTACGCGGGAAAGTGGATGGCGACTGCCACGAATACAGCCTGCACGGTCAAAAGCACTGGCTCGATGATGTGGCGATTAACCGCTACTACGATCGCCTCCCTATGTATAACGGCCAACTCACCCAAGGATTATGGGAAGATTTGCATAACACACCGAATAACTTTCGGGTGAAGCACGAAAAAGAGAAACAGCGCCAACAGCAAGGAAAAGGGCCGGTCAGCGATGCGTCACAGTCGGCACTCTTACCCGAAAAGCTGACATTTGGTCATTACTTATCACGCAGTGAAAGCCGCATTCATTTTGCTACACAAGTCTTAATTACGCTCAACACTGGCCATGAAGTGCATGGAGTGACCAGTGATTTATCGAACTCGGGCTGTCGGGTTCGTGTGCCTGCTGCGTTCGATTATCCACCGAGCTCAGAGGTGGTGGTTCGCTTTACCACTCTTGCACAAACATACCCGGACCCCGATCTTGAACAGGGGTTGAGTTATCGGATTATCGGCGTCGATGACAACAAAGACTCGACCAGCAATGTCTGGCTACGGTTGCGGCTAGACACGAGCAGTGACGCGATAAAACAAGCATTAGAAGCAGAAATGACCGC
Source organism: Salinivibrio sp. MA607 (assembly GCF_001996245.1). Lineage (NCBI taxonomy): Bacteria > Pseudomonadati > Pseudomonadota > Gammaproteobacteria > Vibrionales > Vibrionaceae > Salinivibrio > Salinivibrio sp. MA607. The sequence goes on from NZ_MUFJ01000031.1 coordinate 15,113, forward strand.
GCCAGATTTTCGCGGCAAGCAAGATGGCGAAGACAAACTGCTCACGTTAAAACTGCAAAGTTACGAGCAATCTTTTTTGCATCATACCAGTGTGTTACCGCTCTATTTCGCACAAGATAAAATGGAATATGTGCTACAAACGCGACAGAATCAGGAGCTATGGGCCTACTGGCACGATAACCGTAATCAACCCGTGATCAATCACCTGTTTAACACTGAACGGTTATCACTGCTCCAACTCGACGGAGCCTCCACCAGCCAGCTGTTGCTGTACTGCTTTTCTGTTGAAAAAAACAAACAGCGTTTTTTCTACTCCGCCTCTCCCAGTGAAATGAGCGAAGAAGAGCGCCAGCTTTTTTGGCACCTGGGAGCCAAGCGCGCCTCGTGGCGCGTGTTTAAAGTGACGATGTCTGCCATTAATGCGACAGATATTGAACGCCTCCAAGATGTGTCACCCGATTGGCTTAACACCCTCAAAACGCTGACCCATGTTGCGCTGGTACAAGATGTCACTCATGCCGACGGAAGACGCAGTTACCTTGAACACCCAAAACCTCAATGCTCTAGCCAGGTCCTGCGACGTTTTTTACACCAGCGCAACCCCGTTTGCCGTGCACAGCTCATCTCATCCGATCGCCAGCCACAACGACGGGAGCCCCGATACGCTTATCGATCGGAAGTATCAATGGTTCACGCTGAACAAGGGCCTCTTAAAGGTCAGCTGATTGACTTTTCCTCTGGGGGACTCAATGTGACGCTGAAGCAACCGTTCCAAGGGGCAAGAGATGATATTGTCTCGGTATCGCTCGATGCATTTGTCAATATTGATCCGCGCGCTCCCTTGGTCGATATGCCGTATCAAGTGATTCGAGTGAGTCCGAAAAGAGACAATATTCAGCTAAAACTGACCACCGAGTCGCCAAATACCCGGCGCCGACAATACTTACGCCGATTGATTGAACATAATCAGGATAAGTTAACGGTACTCGATGAACGCTTACCCGATCCGCCTCTGGTTTGGGCCATGCACCAGCTGTTGCTGACGCGTTTGACCGTACAGCCCTATTTTGTCCAACGAGATAATGGCGCTTTGTCGGTGTCTGCTGTTGGGATCAACTTACCACCGAGCCGCTTACACCGTTTTCTCGAACGGGCGGGTGGCGGACGTCAATTATCTTTTTATCCGGTTTTCGGCGATAAAATTTTAACGCGAACCCATGAAGTGACTCGTCCATCGCAACCGCTCAATGAATTAGTCCGTGAGTACTTTGTGTGGATAGATATCCAAGCCGACAAAGTGCGAGCGGTACATACCTTTGCCGATAGCGAGTTTGAATCGGACGATGCACGACGTAAATTCGTTCAGTTGGCACAAAAAGGCGGCACGTTTGCCGTGATACGCAATCGCATGGCGCCTCTGACTCACGCAGAGCAAGACATTGAGCCATCACAATTATCGGCGCTACTCAAGCGTGACACCCATAAAGCACGCCAACTCGAAGACGAATTTATCTCGCTGTGTGCGTACGGTGAATTAGTGGATGTCACCGACGAAGTATTGATGCGCTTGGGCCGTTAACGGGGTTGCCAGCTAATTTTCCCCGCTCGCAAGCTCGCAGAGAGCACGCAGAGCACGCCCCCAAGCCAACAATGTTTCACTGCGGTTTGTGCTCGAGCATTCACGGTTGGCTTGGCGTGATAGGCAATGCCGAGTCCAGCCGCCTCCATCATCGCCAGATCATTGGCGCCATCCCCGACCGCTAAAGTATTCTCAGGATCAATATCGTACTGCTGCGCCAGTGTGGTTAAAATATCCGCTTTGCGCTGGGCATCAACAACAGCCCCTACCACGTCGCCAGTCAATTTCCCCTCGTCAACGCCAAGCTGGTTTGATTCGGCATAATCTAGCCCTAACTGATGCTGAAGGTGATCAGAAAAGTGAGTGAAGCCGCCAGACGCGATTGCCACGTACCAGCCGTGTGCTTTTAAGCTTGCGACTAACGCCGCCATTTCTGGCATTAACGGTAAATGCGCTTTCACCTCATCAAGAACAGCAATATCTGTACCTTTAAGCGCAGCCACACGTTGGCGCAGGCTCGCCTCAAAATCAAGCTCTCCGAGCATCGCCCGCTCTGTCACCGCCGAGACCGCCTCACCTACACCTGCAAGCTCGGCAATTTGATCAATACATTCAACCTCAATGGCTGTTGAGTCCATATCAAACACAGCCAATCCAGGTTTACTTAAATCTGGCAATGCGTGTAGATCTGCACAATCTAATCCGAGAGCATCAATCACGGTTCGGTGATCGGGCGTGAGCTCACCACTCATTAATAAAACCTGATACGGGCCGACACACCACGCATCCATGACGTCGACTACGTGGCCGGTAAAAAAAGCAATATTGTCTAAATGATCAACGCTGATCGTCTCAGCGAAGAGAATCCAGCCACCGTTTCGGCGACGATAGGGAAGCGTGCGGGTAACAGTGGGAAAGCGACGATACAGTCCGGATGCGCGGTAAATTGCCAAGGGCTTAGCCTTATCCATGGTCAGTATTTTCCTTTTCAGCTCTCAAGCAGAGCCTCGTCAATAAAACAATCGAGATGAGGCTGTGATACCATAAAAAGTGTACTCAGCTCCAGTGCTAATTACGCCGTCAAGACGGCTTTGAGGTAGGTATGTTTTCAATTTCGCGCAAAGCGCTACGGCGAACCACTCGGTGGGGAATTCTGATCAGTGCATTCAGTGCCATTGCGGCGTTAATGCTCTATAGTACGACCTTAAGCCAACGCCAGTATCAAGCGCTTTATCAGCAAACCGATCAGCTCGCCCAGTTAATGACACGTCAAATCGGCGCGCAAGCCTATGATGCATTGGTCGACAAAAATTACCAGCCACTGCAAACCCTCGCCGACCAGCTAGCGACCGAGCCTTTGATTCGCGATGCCAGCTTTTATCAACTTAACGGGCGCCCCGTTGTCCGCTCTACCCATGCGTTGCCGCTTGAAACCGCCGTGGGCCTCACCACGCCGCTTGGACTCGAAAGCCAAGGACGACAGCAATTAATGACGCCCATTAGCCGTGATGGCGATATTATCGGCTTTTTACGCCTCACGCTTGAACACCAATCGGTGATTGATCATGCCAAACAACAGATCCAATCGACCATTACTGAGCTTCGTGCCCTACTGGGACTGGCGCTGTTTCTCGGCGCGCTATTGATGGCCATGCTACTACGGCGCGACAACCGATCACGCATACTGCCTTGGTAACGCCATCATAGTGTCGGCAATCTAATCAGTTAGAGATAGGCAACAAAAAAAGAGATGGCATGCTGCCATCTCTTTTTATTGCGATCACTCGGAGACGATTACAAGAATGACTTGCCGTAATCCATTGGTGAGGTATCAAAATACTGTGCCAACGATTGGCCAATATCCGCAAATGTTTCGCGGCGACCTAGCGAGCCAGCTGGCACTTTTTTACCATAGACCAATGCCGGGATGTGCTCACGAGTATGATCCGTACCTGGCCAGGTTGGATCACAGCCGTGGTCTGCAGTCAGTAGCAGCACATCATCGTCTTCCAACATCGCCATAATTTCAGGCAAGCGGCGGTCGAAATACTCGAGTGCAGCTGCATAGCCGGCAACATTACGACGGTGACCATACGCGGAATCAAAGTCGACAAAGTTAGTGAAGACTAAGCTATTGTCGCCCGCTTCTTTGATCGCATCTTTAGTGGCATCAAACAGCGCTTCAAGGCCAGTTGCTTTGATTTTCTTGGTGATCCCGCAGTGAGCATAAATATCAGCAATCTTACCAATAGAAATGACATCACCGCCTTTCTCATCGACAATTTTTTGCAGTACGGTGGCTGACGGTGGCTCAACCGATAAATCACGGCGGTTACCGGTACGCTCGAACTGGCCTTTACCTGGACCAACAAACGGGCGCGCAATCACACGGCCAATGTTGTAGTCTTCCAGCTCTTCACGCACGATCTGGCAAAGATCATACAGATTGTCTAGCCCAAAGGTGTCTTCGTGGCAGGCAATCTGGAACACAGAGTCTGCCGAGGTATAGAAGATCGGTTTCCCGGTTTTCATGTGCTCTTCACCAAGATCGTCGAGCACCTGCGTTCCCGATGCATGACAGTTACCGATATAACCCGGCAGCCCTGCAAGCTCAACAATGCGGTCAAGCAGTACTTCTGGGAAGCTATTGGTCAGATCAGAAAAATACCCCCACTCAAACAAGACAGGCACACCGGCAATTTCCCAGTGGCCAGATGGGGTATCTTTCCCTGACGACAGCTCTTTGGCATGTGCATAAGCACCAATGATCTCGGCGTGAGGATCTAGGCCTTCAGGGAAATAATCCGATGATTCTTCACAGGCTTTACCGAGTCCAAGTTTGGTCATGTTAGGCAAAGACAGTGGACCTTTGCGATCGGCGTTGTCGGCTTCACCTTTTGCGCACGCTTGTGCGATGTGGCCAAGGGTGTTAGCACCTTGGTCACCAAATTTTACGGCGTCTTCAGTGGCGCCAATACCAAATGAGTCTAAAACTAATATAATTGCGCGTTTCATGATCGCCTCCATTAGACGTCTTGTAAGCTGATACGACGATATACGTCCGGCGTAGAATTGGGTGCCTCATCAGCTACTTTTACTGCGGTTCGCACCGCATTGGCCGCTTGTTGCCATTGCTCTTCAGTTTGAGCGTGGAGCATGGCGAGCGGTGTTTGCTCATCCACGTTTTGCCCCAGACGAATCATTTCGTTCAACCCAACGGCATAATCAATTTTATCGCTGGCAACCCGACGGCCGCCACCTATTTCTATCATAGCCATGCCCAATCCCCGCGTATCCATCGCGTTGACCGTTCCAGCACGGTCGGCATAGACAGGCTTAATGACTGACGCTTTGGCCAGGTATTGATCCGGCGACTCGACAAAGTCAGAGGGACCCCCTAGGCCTGCGACCATTTTGGCAAAACACTCGGCAGCACGACCGCTATCCAATGCGTGATCCAATTTTTGTTTCGCTTGCGTCACATCTGACGCCAGCCCGCTCACCACCAGCATATCCGCACACAGTGCCATGGTCACATTGTACAGGCGAGGGTTGCGGTAACGACCGGTCAAAAAGTCGACCGCTTCTTTCACTTCCAATGCATTTCCCGCCGACGATGCCAACACTTGGTTCATGTCAGTGAGTAACGCACTGGTTTTGGTGCCGGCGCCATTGGCCACGCCCACAATCGATTTCGCCAGTGCCTCTGAATCTTGATACGTGGGCATAAACGCCCCCGATCCTACTTTGACATCCATGACCAAAGCATCGAGACCTGCCGCGAGCTTTTTCGACAAGATTGATGCCGTGATCAATGAGATATTATCGACGGTGGCGGTGACATCTCGGGTGGCATACACACGTTTGTCGGCCGGTGCCAAAGAGCCAGTTTGGCCAATGATCGCTACGCCAGCATCACGTGTGACATCACCAAACACCTGGTTGCTTGGCATGATGTTATAACCCGGAATAGACTCCAGTTTATCAAGTGTGCCGCCGGTATGGCCTAAGCCACGGCCTGAAATCATCGGCACATAACCGCCGCATGCCGCCACCATAGGGCCCAGCATTAACGAGGTTACATCACCGACGCCCCCTGTCGAGTGCTTATCCACGATTGGGCCATCAAAATGCATGTGTGACCAATCGATGGTCATACCGGAATCGCGCATCGCACAGGTCAGAGCCACACGTTCATCCATGGTCATATCATTGAAGTAAATCGCCATCGCAAATGCAGCAATTTGGCCTTCCGACACTGAGTCATTCGCAACACCCTGGATGAACGAATAAATTTCTTCTTTGCTTAACGCGATGTTGTCGCGCTTCTTACGAATAATTTCCTGAGGTAAGATCATGCATCCTCCTTACCAGCACAATACGTGAGCGACCGAGTACACGATCCTCGCTCGCCCTACCGTTTGGGTGAGTGGCAACTTACTTAATAGCCACCTTCAGCCGCTTTTTCGCCTTCACCCAAGGTGTGGAGTAAGTTCGCCAACAAGCTAGATGCGCCAAAACGATAGTGGCGGTTATCGGCCCATTGGTCGCCGAGAATGCGATCGGCCATAGCCAGGTATTGCTGCGCATCTTCTGCGGTGCGCACGCCACCGGCTGGCTTAAAGCCAACACGTGCTGCAACGCCTTTGTCTTTGATTACATTCAGCATGATCTCAGCCGCTTCAGGCGTGGCATTGACAGCCACTTTACCGGTAGAGGTTTTGATAAAGTCGGCCCCCGCCTCAATGGCAATCTCCGAGGCACGCTTGATCAACGCCTCAGTTTTAAGTTCACCGGTTTCGATGATCACTTTAAGCAACACCTTGTCACCACATGCCGCTTTACACTGTTTCACCAGCTCAGCGCCAGTACTTTCGTCACCAGCAATCAGCGCACGGTATGGAAAAACAACGTCCACTTCATCGGCGCCATAGGCAACGGCAGCTTGGGTTTCTGCTACCGCAATATCAACGTCATCATTGCCATGGGGGAAATTAGTCACGGTCGCGATACGGACATCTGGCGTGCCTTGTTCACGTAATGTTTTTTTCGCAATCGGAATAAAGCGCGGATAAATGCAGACAGCAGCCGTATTACCAACAGCCGTTTTCGCGTTCTGACACAGGGTGATCACTTTTTCATCGGTGTCATCATCATTCAGCGTGGTCAGATCCATTAATTTGAGTGCGCGTAGGGCCGCGGTATGTAATTCGTTCATTGGATATCTCCAGTCCTCATTCTTTTGCCAAACAGGTATTGGGTTGGCCACTGTGTTGGCAACCGTCACTTGTAGCCGGTTGCTGCTCAGCGGACTTGGCTCCATGAAGTTTGAGGCTGGACCTTGCGCCGCCTTCAACCAACCATCCTTGTTGCCGCGTGCAAACACATTTGTGTTCGCAGTTCTACCATTGGACGTTTTCGATTGGGGCTAGCCACACCTTTGTTGCTAACCATAAGAGGAAAATAAAGATTGTGGCGCCACCAAACTTTGACGGCCTTCACTTATTTTACCAACGCCGTTTCGGCAAAACTAGTTTTTACCGTTTCTGTTGGAAAATACAGTATTGCTTGGCAGAATCAATACGGGTTAGCTGAAAAACCGTTCGATAATCCACTGGTAGCCGATCCCACCTAAGTAGACACCAACAATCCCCATCACACCCGACAAAACCGGTGGCGCGGGGATAGGTAACTTGATCGCACTAAACAAAACACCGACTAAAAACCCGGCGACTACCGCAAGGAGCACTTCCTGCATCGTTTTTCCTTATTTTGTTAACTAGCTTCACTTTATTTATCGGATACTCCCTGAGTATACACCCTATAAAAAAACGCCACACAGATTCACTGTGTGGCGTTCTATGTGGCACGATTTTTTCGCGCGTAAACGATTAACCAGCCATGGTTAGCGTCACAAATAGACCCGCAATTGTTGCCGCCATCAGGTTAGACAAGGTACCAGCAACCACCGCTTTGACACCAAAGCGTGCAATCTCTGGACGACGGCTAGGCGCCAGACCACCGAGACCGCCAAGCAAAATGGCCACCGATGACAAGTTAGCAAAACCACACAATGCGAATGAGATAATCGCTTTGGTTTTCTCCGTCATCTCAACACCCGTTGCCGCAACAACTTGTGCGTTATCGCCAAGATATTGGGTGAAGTTGAGGTAAGCGACAAATTCGTTGACGACGATCTTCTGACCGATGAAAGAGCCGGCAACCACTGCTTCTTCCCATGGCACACCGATAAGGAACGCAAATGGGGCAAACAAGTAACCCAGGATCAGCTCAAGCGTAATGTCTGGATAACCAAACCAACCGCCGATACCACCTAGCATACCGTTGATAAGAGCAATCAAACCGATAAAGGCAAGTAGCATTGCACCCACGTTCAGGGCCAGTTGCATACCTGAAGAGGCACCACCAGCAGCGGCATCGATGACGTTAGCTGGCTTTTCAACGCCTTCTGCGGTGGCATCGGCCATTTGTTCAACTGGCTCTTCAGTTTCTGGTTTGATGATTTTCGCAAACAACAGACCACCAGGCGCCGCCATAAATGAAGCGGCAATCAAGTACTCGAGGGGAACACCCATTGACGCATAGCCGGCCAATACACCACCGGCGACAGAGGCAAGACCACCACACATCACGGCAAACAGCTCTGATTGGGTCATGCGCGGGACAAAGGGACGAATCACGAGAGGCGCTTCTGTTTGACCCACGAAGATGTTCGCAGTCGCAGACATGGATTCGGCACGCGAGGTACCCAAGGCCTTTTGCAAACCACCACCGAGTACGTTAATCACAACCTGCATAATACCCAGGTAGTAAAGCACACTGATCAGTGATGAGAAGAATACGATAACAGGCAGAACTTTCAGTGCGAAGACGAAACCGCCACCGCCGAACAGTTCAAACATTTTGTCAGAAACCAGTCCACCAAAGATGAAGCTGATCCCTTCGTCACCATATGCGATGACGTTGGCAACGTATTGTGATGCGCCGTAAAGAATGTCACGACCTACGTCGACATACAGTACGAAAGCACCGAAAAAGAGTTGGATAGCAAATGCGCCACCCACGGTACGGAGGTTAATGGCTTTGCGATTATCAGAAAGGAGAACAGCTATTCCTAGCAGTACAACCATCCCGATTACGCTCATCAGCAGGCTCATAGTATTGGCATCCTCAAAGTAAAAAGTTGGCGTCTCGACAGAGTGGAATTTGGCTTCCGGGGAGGGATTATACGCAGAGCAGTCACATTAAAGTAATATTCCAATCACAGTTCGCTGTAAAACTATTTTGCAATGCATCAATAAGTATGACTTTGATCTAGTTTTGTGAGCTTATGCAACCGCAAACGTTTGTCTCACGCACGTTCGCGCTTAGTGAAAGCCAAACATTCTTTCAGCATTGCCTGATGTTTCGGCCACCAGGTGATCTCTATCACAGCTTTTTAACGCGGCGACCACATCGACCACCCGAGATACCTGGGCTGGTGTGTTGGGTTTTCCTTGATATCCCGCAAGTGGCATGTCAGGGGCATCGGTTTCCAAGAGCAAATGGTTGAGCGGTAAGCGCGCGATAGCTTGACGCGTTTTATTCGCCCGCTCATAGGTGACGGTGCCCCCCACGCCGAGCATTAGCCCAGCATCAATAAATTGTTTGCCTTGTTGCTCGCTACCGCTAAACGCATGCAGCACACCGCGCACGCCAGGATACGCTTTCACCAGACGCAGCAGGTCGTTATGAGATTGACGGCTATGCAAAATAATGGGTAAGTCATAACGGCGAGCAAGCCATAACTGACCATCAAGTAAGGCGTGCTGGCGCTGCTTCATCTCTGGAGTGTGCGCGACAAAATAATCCAGACCGGCTTCGCCGACCGCCACGCAGGACAATGGCCGTGATACCAACGCGTCTTCTAATGCGGCGAGGCTGTTGTCTGTGTGCGTATCGAGAAAACATGGATGTAACCCCAAGCCAGCATACATCTCAGCAAAACGTTCCGTCAGCGCTAATACCGCCGGCCAGTTTTTTTCATTGACACTCGGTACCAGCATGCGCGTGACGCCCACCTCACGCGCCGCTTGCCAGTATTGATCGGGCGCCTGATTAAAAGGGGAAAAATCGAAGTGACAATGGGTATCAATCATGCTTTAACCGTCAAAACCACCTTCATCATCGCTGTCCTCTCGAGAGTAGAATGCCGTCTCTATATAGACGGCATTATAGAAGGTTTACCCCTCATTCACAGTGGGACAAGACGCTTTGCCTACCTCACTGCGATGTTTGTAGCGCAATGCTTTTAGCGCGATGTTTTTGACATAAGCCAAGATCACTTAGTGCTCACGGGTGGCTCTGAGATCAATGTCTGGGAAACGCTCTTGCGTCAGGTTGAGGTTGACCATCGTCGGCGCGATATAGGTCAGGTTATCGCCGCCATCCAGCGCGAGATTAGCTTGATTTTTGCGCTGGAACTCATCCAGCTTCTTCTCATCCTTGCACTCAACCCAACGCGCAGTGGCGACATTGATCGGCTCGTAGAGTGCGTCAACGTTATACTCGGCTTTCAAGCGCGCCACCACCATATCAAACTGCAGGACACCGACCGCGCCAACAATTAGATCGTTCGACTGCATCGGGCGGAATACCTGTACCGCGCCCTCTTCAGATAACTGAATGAGGCCTTTCAATAGTTGCTTTTGACGCAATGGATCTTTGAGACGAATGCGACGGAATAGCTCAGGCGCAAAGTTCGGGATCCCGGCAAATTTAAGATCTTCTCCTTGGGTAAAGGTATCGCCAATCTGAATGGTGCCATGGTTATGCAGGCCAATAATATCGCCGGCAAACGCATCTTCAGCCCGTGACCGATCCCCTGCCATAAAGGTCACCGCATCAGAAATATTGATTTGTTTGCCTAAACGTACATGGCGCAGCTTCATTCCCTGCTGATACTTACCGGAGACAATACGCATAAAGGCAATACGGTCACGGTGACGTGGATCCATATTGGCTTGGATTTTAAACACAAAGCCTGAGAATTTATCTTCATCGGCACTCACTTCACGATCATGAGTTGACCGCGCCATCGGCTTAGGCGCCCACTCGGTCAAGCCGTCCAGCATATGATCCACACCGAAGTTACCCAGTGCGGTACCAAAGAATACCGGCGTCAGCTCACCGCTTAAGAACAGCTCACGATCAAATTCATGCGAGGCCCCCATCACCAACTCCAGCTCGTCACGCAAATCTTGCGCAATGTCAGCGCCAATTGCGTCATCCAGCTCAGGGTTGTCCAAGCCCTTGATGATACGAGCATCCTGGATTTTATGCCCCTGACCAGACTGATAGAGAATGCTTTCATCACGGTGAATGTGATAAACACCTTGGAAGCCTTTGCCGCAGCCAATTGGCCATGATACTGGCGCACAGGCAATATTGAGCTCACTTTCGACTTCATCAAGCAGCTCCATCGGATCGCGAATATCTCGATCCAATTTGTTCATAAAGGTGATGATCGGCGTATCACGAAGGCGAGTCACTTCCATCAGCTTACGGGTCCGGTCCTCAACCCCTTTCGCGGCATCAATGACCATCAAACAAGAGTCAACCGCCGTCAATGTTCGATAGGTATCCTCCGAGAAATCCTCGTGCCCTGGGGTATCAAGCAGGTTTACCAAGCAGTCGTTGTAAGGAAATTGCATCACCGAGGTGGTCACCGAGATCCCACGCTCTTTTTCCATGTCCATCCAATCTGACTTGGCATGCTGGTTAGAGCCGCGCCCTTTGACCGTGCCGGCTGTTTGAATCGCACGTCCGAACAACAGCACTTTTTCAGTAATGGTGGTTTTACCCGCATCCGGGTGCGAGATAATCGCAAAGGTGCGTCGTTTATCAACTTCCTGTTGCAGCGGTGTATTTGACATAGCAGGTTATCTTCTTGTTTGATTCAGGCGGCAATCGAGCGCCAACTGAGGAGGTAAATCACAAAGGTGGCGTATTTTCGCTGATCTTGTAGCCAGCTTCAATTCACAAATCTGACTTGGCACGGTTATCTGCACACGTTAGGGTCAAGCTTGCTTGCCAAACCCATCACAAATGTCGTCAATTGACGGCCCCGTGGTGTCGTTATCGGTCAAGCACGTGTATAATTAGCGCCACTTTCAGCTGTAAAACAGTCAACAACGTCGACCATTAGGTCGCGACTATTGACAGCATACTGCCCATCAAGATCAATCATCCGCGCAGCGTGCTTTCATTAGTCGCGATGGTGAACAGCTGAAAGCCGACAATTAGTGAGATAAATCAAAGGTTTTATCCCTCAGCAACAAGGAAATAATCTGTGAATCCAATCGTAAAAACATTCCAATACGGCAATCATACTGTGACATTGGAAACGGGCGTCATGGCACGCCAAGCCAATGGTGCCGTCATGGTCAGCATGGACGATACCTCGGTATTCGTCTCTGTTGTAGGTAAAAAAGAAGCCGCCGAAGGCCAAAGCTTTTTCCCTCTAACCGTCAACTACCAAGAGCGTACATACGCTGCAGGTAAAATCCCAGGTGGTTTCTTCAAACGTGAAGGCCGTCCATCTGAGTCAGAAACCCTCACCGCACGCTTAATTGACCGCCCAATCCGTCCGCTTTTCCCTGATTCGTTCAAAAACGAAGTACAAGTCATTGCGACGGTTGTGTCTGTTAACCCAGCCGTTAGCCCTGACATTGTCGCCATGCTGGGTACCTCTGCCGCCCTAGCGATTTCAGGCATCCCATTCAACGGCCCGATTGGCTCGGCACGCGTAGGTTATATCAACGACGAGTTGGTTCTTAACCCAAGCCCAGCGCAACTCGACGAAAGTAAGCTGGACCTGGTTGTTGCAGGGACAGAAGGCGCAGTACTGATGGTTGAATCAGAAGCTGATCGCTTGAGCGAAGAGCAAATGCTGCAAGCCGTGATGTTTGGTCACGAGCAACAGCAAACCGCTATCAATGCCATTAAAGAGTTCGCGGCTGAAGTCGGCACGCCTCAGTGGGATTGGAAAGCACCTGAAGTTAACGCTGCCCTACAAACCCGTGTGGCAGAAATGGCACAAGGTCCATTGGCTCAGGCATACCAGATCACTGAAAAAATGGCCCGTTACGAGCAAGTTGGCCAGGTGAAGCAAGACGTGGTTGCCGCTTTGCTAAGTGAAGACGAAAGCCTCAATGAACGTGAAATCCTCGGCATGCTTGGCGACCTAGAAAAAACCGTGGTTCGTGGTCGTATTATCGCCGGCGAACCGCGCATTGATGGCCGTGAAAAAGACATGGTTCGCGCCCTTGATGTCCGTACCGGCGTATTGCCACGTACACACGGCAGTGCCTTGTTTACCCGTGGTGAAACGCAAGCGCTAGTAACGGCGACCTTGGGTACCCAGCGTGATGCGCAAACTATTGACTCGATCATGGGTGAGCGCCAAGAAGGCTTCATGCTGCATTACAACTTCCCTCCATACTGTGTGGGTGAAACTGGATTTGTTGGCTCACCAAAGCGCCGTGAAATTGGCCATGGCCGTCTCGCTAAACGCGGTATCGCTGCGGTGATGCCAAGCCAGGACGATTTCCCGTACACATTGCGTGTGGTATCTGAGATCACCGAATCTAACGGTTCGTCATCCATGGCATCTGTCTGTGGTACATCGCTTGCGCTGATGGATGCCGGTGTACCGGTGAAAAAATCCGTTGCAGGTATTGCCATGGGTCTGGTGAAAGAAGGCGACGAGTTTGTTGTTCTTTCGGACATCTTGGGTGACGAAGATCACCTCGGTGATATGGACTTTAAAGTGGCCGGTACCGACGACGGTGTAACTGCGCTACAAATGGACATTAAAATCGAAGGGATCACCAAAGAGATCATGCAAATCGCCCTGAACCAAGCAAAAGGCGCACGTCTGCACATCTTGGATGTCATGGATCAAGCGATTGGTTCAGCCCGTGATGATATCTCTGAGTTTGCCCCTCGTATCCATACCATGAGCATCAATCCTGATAAGATCCGTGATGTGATTGGTAAAGGCGGCGCGGTGATCCGTCAGCTGACCGAAGAGACCGGCACTACGATCGAAATCGACGACAATGGTACGGTAAAAATTGCTGCTACTGATGGCGACGCGGCAAAAGATGCGATCTCTCGTATCGAAGCGCTTACTGCCGAAGTGGAAGTGGGCCGCATCTATACCGGTAAGGTCCAGCGCATTGTTGATTTCGGTGCGTTCGTCTCTGTGATTGGCGGTAAAGATGGCCTGGTTCACATTTCTCAAATCGCCGATGAGCGTGTTGAGAAAGTGACCGATTATCTTGAAGTTGGCCAAGAAGTGGACGTCAAAGTGCTCGAGGTTGATCGCCAAGGACGCATTCGCCTAAGCATGAAAGAAGCCGCATCTGAGAAAGGCTCAGACAAGCCTTCAGAAGACGCCGCATCTGCGGAGCAAGCGCCAAGTACTGACGCTTAGAGTCATCGAGTTATTCATGATATAAAGGGGGCTGAGGCCCCCTTTTTTTTACACGGAGATGCGCCTTCATGACCGTTTTTTATAAACCACTGACCAATGTGGCGCTGTTATTGCTGATGATGGCGTCATTGTTGCTCACAGGATGTAGCAGTCAGTGGACCTTCCCACCGATGGCCGTTCCCTTGCAGCCAACACTGCAACAGGAAGTCCACTTGGCACGCATCGATCAATTACTCGCACGAAAGGATTTAAGCGACGAGGCACGTGCGCAACTGCATTATGAACGTGGATTAATGCACGATAATCTTGGCATGCGCGACTTAGCACGATTAGATTTCAACCAATCTTTATCTTTAAAGCCTGACCAACCCGATGTATTCAATATTCTCGGTGTCTATTTTACTCAAAATGGCCATTACGATGCGGCTTACGAAGCGTTTGACTCAACGTTAGAGCTTGATGATAGCCATAGTTATGCCGAACGTAACCGCGGTATTGCCCTGTATTATGGCGGGCGCTATCGTCTGGCCTATCAAGACTTACTTAATCACTACCAAGAAGATCGCGACGACCCTTATCGCCTGATTTGGCTTTATTTAGTGGAGCGCGATTGGCAAGGTGAATCCCAAGCTCAACAAGCATTGTTAACCCGCAAAGCAAACGCCGAGACAACCGGCTGGGGCTGGCAACTGGTAGACATGTATCTGGGGGTGATCAGCGAGCGCGAGTTGCTTGAACAATTAGCCGCTCAGGGCAAAGATAACCAACAATTAGCAGAGCGCCTGTGTGAAGCGTATTTTTATCTCGCCAAACGGTACCAATATCAAGGCGATAACGATCGCGCTGTCGCGCTTTATAAGCTCGCCATGTCAGGCAATGTCTATCAATTTGTTGAGCATCGTTACGCGCTACTTGAACTCAACCGCCTGGCTTACCGTCAGCCATAGCCCATGCTTGCGACCCATATGCGACACTAAAAAGAGCAAGGTTTTCCTGCTCTTTTTTATTTTCACTGACACATAATCATCACGGGCGGGTGGGCGCTAATAGCTGTGGCGGTTGATTTTGCGGCTTATTTTTATGTAGCAATTGTTCAAACTCTCGCTTCGGCATCGGAGAGTGAAAGTAATAGCCTTGAATGGTGTCGCAATGTAGGTTGGTTAACACCGATGCTTGCTGGCGAGTTTCGACGCCCTCAGCCACCACCGTCATCTCCATCGCTCGCCCAAGGTGGATAATACTTTCCACCAGCGTCACCTGCTTACTGAGCGCATCCATCTCATGGATAAAGGCGCGATCGATTTTGAGCTCATCAAGCGGAAAGCGCGCGAGATAGGACAACGACGAGTACCCTGTCCCGAAATCATCAATCGATAACGCAAACCCTAATGATTTAATCGCATTCAACATGGTCAGCGCGTGCTCATCATTTCTCATTACCGCGCTTTCGGTAAGTTCAAAGGTAATATCTTCAGGATTGGCGCCGGTTGCTTTTAATAGCTTTTCCATATGTTCAATTAACTTAGGACTACTAAATTGCTCAGGCGATAAATTGATCGCGACCCGGCCCGGTAATAATCCTTGTTGCCGCCAACGATGAACATTTTGAAACACTTCCCGCATCACATGGCGCCCAAGCGCCTCTATCAAGCCGCAGCGCTCAGCCACAGGGATAAAACGCCCTGGACTGATGTAACCTTCCACTGGATGCTTCCAGCGCACCAAAGCCTCTGCGCCATTGATACGAAAATCACCCGCATTCACTTTGGGCTGATACCAGACTTCTAGGCTTTTGCTTTGCAATGCTTTTTGCAGCTCAATTTCCAGCCACAGACGCATCCGCGCTTCTTTGCTCATACTGTCGTTATACTCAACCACACGGTTTCGGCCTTGCTCTTTCGCCTCATACATTGCCGTGTCGGCATTTTGCAGTAATTGTCTGGCATCTTTGCCGTCTTCAGGGTAGCGCACCATCCCCAGGGAACAGGCCAAATATTTGCTAAAGTAGTGCAGTTCAAAAGGCTGGCTAATCGCGCCAACAACCTTGTCAGCTAACTGCTCGACCATGTCTTCAGTGGCAGGTTTGGGTAGGATCACCGCAAATTCATCGCCCCCCAAATGACCAATAATGGTGTCGGCGGAAAGCAGTGCGCGTAAACGTTGTGCGATATCTTGCAACACCCGATCACCCACGTGGTGGCCTAGCGAGTCATTGATGTTTTTAAAATTATCCACGTCAAGATATAACATGGCTAAAGGCGTCTGCGCACGGATCAGTTTATCCAGTTCACTGCTAAAGCCATAGCGATTATACAATCCTGTCAAGGCATCGATATTGGCCCATTGCGGCTCGCCCACTTTGCTTATTTCATCGTGCTGTGCGGGTTGCAGCCGCTTCACCTCTGTATAAGGCGCGTGTAAGCGCAACATAGTGGCTTGTTTACCTAATACCTGAATCGGCGACTGAGAAAGGCGCACAGACGCACCTTTTTTACTACTCAATGCGTCAATGCACTCGCGATCATTGGCACTCGCTAAGCGCTCTATCACCGAATGGTTTTGATCGGCAAGCGCTAAATAATTCGCCACCGGTTCACCGAGCAAGTCGTCTGCGGATGCCACCCCTAGCAAGGTCGCTGCAGCAGGGTTCGCGGAGAGAATACAACCGTCCTCCACCAGGCAACAGCCATCGTCGATCAACGAACTTAAACGATGATATTTTTCATCCGCTTCTTCCAGCGCACTGGCTAAGATTTGACGCTCCGAGGTGTCAACTGCATGGAAAATAACACAAGGCTGTCCTTGCTCATCCTTATAGTTTTTAAGCGGTGCCACACTGAAATGAAAGCTTGAGCTATGATACTCATCCGCAATCACCACTTCTCCTTCCGCGCCATCCCCGCGTCTTGCTTTCTCATAATGCGGTTTTACCGCTTGATAAAACGCCTCGCCTAGCGTGTCTTTGTCACAAAGCCCCTTCAACGAGACAGAGGAAAGACCCGCCAACTCACAATAGCGCGGGTTAGCGTACACGTAGCGATCGGTACTATCTAGAATGGCAAAAAGGAACGGACTGTTATCGGTTAAGCAGTAAAACCAATCATTTAACGACGATATTGGCATGGGGGCTCACATTGGGTAATCACGCTCGATTATATCATCATCGAGACAAGCGTCTCATATATTAGACACTTTTAACTTCRTTGTCAGTAGCACTTTATGAGGCACACGTCATAGGTTCAAGCTTTTCTCACTATATACCGCACATTTATCGGTAAAAAGAGGAAAGGCACTCAAAATCAGTAAAAAAGCGAGAGTATGTTGCCAAATCACACAATTTGGCGGCTATTTATGCATTTAGCTGCGTAACAATCTGTGCGAGACTCACTGTCACTATTGCACCGGATCGGGAATCGGTTATCCTGACCACAACATTTACTCACCGCTGTATGTCTTATGCTTATTCGCTCAGAAGCGCCCGCCGACTTGGTTAAACTGGATCGTTGGTGGCGCGACGATATCACGCGTCCTTATCAAGCCGACCAACTCAAGCAATGGCGTGAAGCCGGGCTTATTTCTCTGTCGTTGCTCGCGACCAGCGATATGGGAGAGGTACAGGGCCATATTGTGGTGATTGATGCGCAAATGGATAACAACAGCCAAGAAATCGCGTTATGGCACAGTCCAGATCCCGACCTTTTAATGCCTCTCTTGGACGAAGCGGAATCCACCCTCTTTGAGTTTGGCTATACCCGGCTTAAAATAATGCCCAGTGCTGAGGCGGCGCGCGCTGAGTTTGCCCCGATACAGACCAACGATGCCTGGTGGTATAAGCAATTAGCCGCCGCGACCGCTTAATACGGATGCCAAAACGATGTTAACCGACATTCAACGTTTACAAGCGATGGGCCTAGACGTCTGGCAGTTACGTCATCCAGCCATTTATGACCAAACGCACGAAGTTATTCAGTTACCAGACGCCTGCCAATTATTGCTGGTCTGTGATACGCCGCTCAGTGAAAAAGATGCGTGGTTGTTCGGCAATATACTCAAGAGCATGAAGTTGCGCCCCGAGCAGGCGCGTCAATTACCGCATGCAGCGTTGTCGGCACTGGGTGAACATCGCTTAACTTGGTGCTGGTATATTGACACACCGGATGTGATTATTGATGGCGTACGACGTTTAGATTCGATTCCCTTAGCGCAGATGCACGATAACCCAACCGCCAAACGCGATCTGTGGCGGCAGATTTGCCAATATGACTGATTATTATCTTTGTCCGCTGGCGCACGATGACATCACAGCCATCAGCGCAATCGAGCGGCGCGCCCACAGTTCCCCCTGGTCAGACACCCAACTAGCGGCGCCAACTGGCCGTTTTGACCACGCGTATGGGCTTCATTTAATGCAGCCACACGCATTACTGATTGGGTATTTTTACGCGCGCTGTGTCGCCGGGGAGGGAGAATTATTGAACATTGCGATTGAGCCCACCTATCAAGGGCAAGGATGGGGAAGTATTTTACTTGAGGCGATGATCAAACGCCTAAATGAAGCCGGTGCGGAGAGTATCTGGCTGGAGGTACGCGAAAGCAACATCGCGGCGCAAGTCTTGTATCAAAAATATGGCTTTAAGCCCGTCAGCCGCCGAAAACACTATTATGCGTGTGCCGACGGTCGACGAGAAGATGCGTGGGTGATGCAAAAAATAGCCGATTGAAACTAAGGCTACTCACCACTATCTAACCTGATCGGTGGCAGAATATAGCCTTGATAGCCCTGACAACCTAACTGATGAAAATACTGGTGCTGCTCTGATTGTTCAATCCCAGTGGCAATGACAGTGATCTCTCGTCCCAGCGCAATATTGACTAGCATGCGAATGAATACATCATCCACACCGCTCGACTGCTGACCAAACCCGATATCCAATTTGACATAATCAGGCTCGATATTTTTGATGTAGTCGACGTTATCCATATTACGGCCAAAGTGATCAACCCCAACGGCAAAGCCTTGACCACGGATTAAACGAAACAATGCCTTGCAAGCTTCAGGATCAGCATGCACCGCTTTTTCTGACACTTCAAACGCCAGTTTATCGGCGAGATAGGTTTTGAGTAAAAAGTGACTTAACCAATCATAGAATGTTTGGCTTTGGACACTTTCGATGGTGATATTGATCGCGAGCTTGTCACTGTGAGGATTTTTATTAAGGTAGTCACTCACCCTATTTAGCACGTGAATATCAAACTCTTCGCCTAATGCATACATCTCAATACGGTTGAGCAACTGACCCGCAGATAGCCAGCTATCGTCCACCCAAAGGTGTGCGTACACCTCTTGATGCCAATTATATTGATTATCACGATGACGAACCGGTTGGGCATAAAGCGCTAATGGATTTTTGTGCAACGCATCAAGCAAAACATGCCGCCATTGCTCTCGGGTCCGGCTATCAACTTGTTCATCCGTTGGCCAAAAGTAAACCTCGTTTTGGCGCTTCGCGTGTTGTAATGCATTATCCGCTTTCGCCATCAGGCCCACCGTCTCGTCGGTACGCGTTTGCGCAATACCTAAGTGAAAGCCTTGATTGACCGGTAGCGAGATATTCTCTAGCTCTTGATTGATCACCCGTAATAACTGGCGTAAGTAACGCCGTAATGCTTTCTCTTCATCGGTAACCAGTAAGATCGCGATTTCATTATGACTCAACCTTGCCACGACTTGATGCGTGCTGGCTAAGCTCTCCTGCGTTAACGCTTCTCCTAGTAATCGCCAACATTGATCCCGGTATTGATATCCGTAACGCGCACGTAAACGTGATAACCAATCCGCCTCTAACAGAATTAAGCTGCAACCGACTTCATCGTTGATAAAGCTTTGCAGCTGGTGCTGAAAATAGCCACGGTTCGGTAAGCGTGATACCGGATCCACCATGAGTTTATCGCGCAAGCGTGCCAATTCGTCTTGTTGTGATTGCTGCATCCGTGCGACTTGTTGCCCGGCAAGATTAAAGGCGTTTTGCAGTGCCGATAAATCACTCACACTGGTTGCCACTTGTGTCGGATGAAAATCACCATGTCCTAACGACGTCAGTCGCTGACTGAGATCCCCCAGAGGGACGGTAACACGACGGAACATAAAAGACGCGGCGACAATAACGGTCACACCCGCAGCCAATAACCAACCGACTAATCGCACCAGTCGTTGCCATAACTCAGCAATATCTTGATGAGGATCGAACGTCATGGTCAGCTTCGCTAACTGTGTCCAGCCGTTGCTCACCGAGACGGAGGTTGTGTTCACCGTTAAACCCGTCGCTGTCGCGAACCAATTCGGCACATGCATTGCCGGGCGGTCAGATTCCCATACTTGGCGTTCCCCAGATAGCATAGGCTCGATCGTGATCTGACTCACTTGGGGCATACTGATAAACTGGGAAGCTAACTGCGTGAGTCGTTGTCCATCACTTTGTTCAAGTACCGCGGGCAGCGCTTCAGCCAGCGTCTTACTGAGTAAGTTTGATTGTTGCTGCTGCTGTTGTTTACGTTGCTCCGCGCTCAACTGAAATACCACTGCTGTGGTCACCAATACAGTGACCACAGTAGCGGCGACGACAAACGAAAGCACACGTTGATGCAGTGTCATTGCGCGCCTCGCCAGCCGATACGTGAAATGACTATCGAAGTGACCATTGGCGTAGCCGCTAATCTGATTCCGATGAATAAATAGTCCATCGTTTCTCCGTTATGCCGTGTTCGCCAGAAACAGTCGCGACCACTCGGCGATTTGTTTCATTGGCTCTGTCTGTCTCAGCATCGATTAATGGGCGTGTCTCACCGAAGCCTTGCGCGCTAACACGACTGCGGTCAAGGTAAAACTGATTAACGAGCACGTCCGCAATCGCCTCTGCGCGTCGCTGTGACAACGCTAAATTGTAGCTCGCCGCACCCACTTTACTGGCATGACCTTCAATGAGTACCGACGCCTTAGGATAACGGCGCATAAATTCGGCAAGATCACGGATATCGCCATACTGACTCTCACGAACCTGGGCCGAATCCGTAGCAAATTGGACATTCAGCTCGAACGATGCTGTTTCTATTCGCTCTTGCGGGCATCCTTCATTATTGACCCGAGCTTGTTCAAGCGTCGCGTTACACTGATCGCGCGCGGCAATTACACCATCTTTGTCTTGATCGGTGAGGTCACGGCTTTGTATGATCTTCATTTCCATGGGATCAACCAACTGTGGCGCACAGCCACTGATCATGAGCGCGGTAAAAAGAAGTAAACTCAACTGCTTCATTATTCACTCCCCTCACTGTACAGCGATGCCGTGTCCCAGCTTGCAGGCGTATCGATTCTTAGTGAGGCCAGTAATTGCCCGGTAGCGTTTAATATTCGATATTGTGCATACCGCTCATCGGCTTCTTTACTTAGGTATTCACGGCGTGTTTCAAACAACTCATTTTGCGAGTCCAATACATCCAAAAGCGTCCGCGCATTGAGGCGAAACTCTTCGCGATAGGCATCTCGGGTATCGGTAGCGGCTTCGACATGTTGGCGCATAAAGTCACGCTGCTGTTCAAGATAGGTTCGCGCGTTCCAGGCTAAAGTGGCCCCTTCAACCACTTGGCGATGGGTCATCTCATTAACTTCTCGCGCCTCGATGGTTTGATAAGCCGTTTGTCGCTCTCGGGCGCGATCGGCACCACCATTAAATAAGTTGTAGCGCATGCGTACCATGGCTTGGATATTATTATTCTCGCCACCGACATCTGGCGGACCCGCACCATCTTCGCCACCAATGTTTTCGTTCCAATTAGCATCGACTTCTACGTTGATGGTCGGTAAATACGCAGCACGAGAGCCATCACGGGCTGCATTCGCCGCCGCAATATCTGCTTGTGCAGATTGCAAACGCGGATGGTTATCTAACGCCATATCCAAGGTAGTATCCAGCGACTGAGGCAGCATCGCGGCATCAGGGCTGGGTAAGTGTAAATCCTCAGGTGCGATACCGACGACCTTCATAAAAGCACTACGCGCATCGGCGAGGTTATTACGCGCCGACATTAAGTTTGCGTTCGCACGCGCTAAGCGTCCTGTCACCTGAGACAAGTCGCTGGCTTTGGCAAATCCACCTTGATTGCTTTCTTCAATCGCATCGTAGATTTCCTGATGGTTATCTAGGTTTTTTTCTGCCAGGATCACAATCTCTTCAGCTACGAGCACATCCAGATAAATACGTGACACTTCCAACGCTTTATCTTCTGCGGTGGCAATCAAGCCCCACTGCTCGGCCGTGGCTTCGTTTTGTGTCCGCGCCACTTCATGTTGGGTACGAAAGCCATCAAAAAGCATTTGGCGTAATGATAACCCAAGCTCACGACGAGTTAGGTCTACTTCATCATCCGTGCTGGTATCACGGCGAGTGCCTGGTGAGTCCGTCCATTCCTGCCCCACACCAGCGGTCGCATCCAGTGTGGGATAATAACCGGCTTTGGCTTGGTCTATAGATTGCTCACGCGCTTTATAGCGCGCAAAGGCTTCACGTATTTGTGGATGAGACTCGAGTGAGCGAGCCACCGCTTGCTCCAATGTTTGCGATATTGCAACGGGTGAAATCAAGCTCATGGCTAGCGCGATAGCCGTTATGCGCGTTTTATGACACAGATGCGAAAGGGTCGGCATCTTGTTTCTCCTTGTTGTAATTATTTAGCGCTCGCGTAGTGCGTTTTCTTTTGCCCGTAAGATAGGATTGAGAAGATAATCCAACACCGTGCGCTTGCCGGTAATAATATCAACCGAGGTCAGCATGCCAGGAATAATCGGCATCGGCGTGCCATCATCCCGCGTTAAGTGCGATGCCTCGGTCCTGATTCGCACGAGGTAAAAGCTATTCCCTTCTTCATCCTGCGTGGTATCGGCACTAATGTGCTCCACTTTACCGTCTAGCCCGCCATAGCGGGTAAAGTCATACGCGGTGACTTTTACAACGGCCGGTAACCCAGGATGTAAAAATGCAATGTCTTTGGGCAAAATCTTCACTTGTACGAGCAGCTGATCTTCAGTGGGTACAATTTCTATCACATCTTCCCCGGGGCCCACGACACCACCCAATGTGTTGATGTGCACCGTTTTCACCGTGCCATCGACAGGTGAAGTAATCACGGCTTTGTTCACTTTGTCTTGTGCCCCGACGGTCGCCTCTGTGAGTCGAGACAGCCGTGCCTCGCTTTCACTCAGCTTGGCCCGTGTCTCACCAATAAACTGCAAAGCAGCCTCACGGCGTTTTAAGATAGATTCATCTAACGCTGCTTTAATTTTAGGCCGCGACAGTCTTAAGTTGGTCAGCTCACCCTGCATATCATTGATCTGTCTTTCCAGTTTGAGAAGCTCCACTTCTGAGACAATCTTCTTTTTTACCAAAGGACGTGTGATATTGATCTCACGATCCATAATCGATAACGAGTTAGTTAGCGTTTTTATCTTGGACGCCACTTCTTCCAACGCTTGGCGTTTCTGAACGATTTGTTGTCCCTGAATATCCAGTTGATTACGTAGACTGTCCAGTCGGCTCCGATATTCTGACTTTTGCCGTGCAATTAACTGGGGTTTACGGCTGGTGAGTGAATCAGGAAAACTGATGGGACGCGGCACAATCTCAATCTGTTGCTGCCATGGCTGGCTAGGTGGCTGCAGAATGACACTATCAAGTTCACTGTACATGCGCGTGACCGAAGCTCGCAAACTGTCAATTTCTTGCTCTTGCTGAGCCAGATCGGAACGAAAGCGGGTGGCATCAATACGCGCGAGAGGCATTCCTTTTTCAACCAATTGCCCTTCATCAACATACATCGCCTGCAAAATGCCACCATCTAGGCTTTGGATCAGCTGGACATGAGAAGGAGGAATGACTTTACCACTGCCCCGAGTGACCCGGTCCAGCTCCGCCACCGCGGCCCATACAATAAAACTGACGATAAGGAGCAAGGCCACCCAAACCACCGCTCGGTATTTAAGTGGCGTGTCTGTCATCATCGCGCCATAAACATCGTCAATCATGTCGAGATCAGCGGGTTGGCTGGCCTTTTTAACGACCTTGCTCATGACGCATTTCCTTTGTTGAGCTTACTGAGGACTTTGTCACGCGGACCATCCATTACAATGCGTCCTTTGTCCATCACAATCACCCGCTGCGCGAGGTTGAGCAGTGACATGTTATGGGTCACCATCACCAGTGTTCGTGATTTGGCTGCGACTTCCATCGCTTTAATAAATTGGTTTTCAGCGTGCGCGTCTAAACTGGCCGTCGGTTCATCCATCACCAGCACAGGCGGCTCATTAAGCAACGCACGTGCTAAAGACACCGCCTGCCTCTGACCGCGAGAAAGGCGTTCGCCACGCTCTCCCACCTGTTTATCTAGGCCTTCATGGTCTTGCGCGGTAAACAAACTCACGCCTGACAGCTGCACGGCGCGCATCAGCTGGTGCTCAGTGACTTGGCGCGTACCAAACATAATGTTTTCGCGAATAGTGCCATGAAACAGCGTCACATCTTGTGCCAAATAGCCCACGTTGCGACGCAAATCTGAAGGATGGATTTGACGGCTATCGACGCCATCAAACCGTAAACTGCCTTGGTTGGGCTGAAAAAGACCGGCTAACAGTTTGAGTAACGTGGTTTTACCCGAGCCATTTTTACCTAAGATGGCGATCACTTCACCCGGCTGAACGCGAAAATTCAATGGATAAAGCGCCGGTTTTTCCGTCTCTGGATAATTAAAGGCCAAGTTATCGGCACTGAGTTCACCTTTAAGGCGTTTACGACTGACAAGGTGCCCTTTATCAGCAAACTCATCCTCTTGCTCCATCATCGCATTCAGTTGGCGCAGCGAGGTGCTGGTTTGATTCCAACGGTTGAGCAAACTCGCCATTTGCGCCATGGGTGATACCGCTCGGCTGGAAAGCATCACTGCCGCGATGATCCCCCCCATGGAGATATCGCCGTCCGCCACCCGATACACCCCCAAGATCACCACGGCGATCGCCATCATCTGGGTGATGAAAGTGGCAATGTAAGAAACGTTGTTGGTGATTTGTTTGACTTTAAAGTTCCAATTCGCCGTGTGCGCGGTCATTTGCTGCCAACTGCGCTGCACGATGCCTTCGGCGCCATTGGCTTTGATGCCCTCTAACGCCGATAAACTTTCAATGAGATGGCCATGGCGCTCAGACGCGTATTTATTACTCTCTTCAATCGCTGCGCGCAATTTGGGCTGGACCGAGATGGTGTAGCCCAAGATCAGTAACCCAGCCACGACCGGCACCATGGCCAGATCGCCCGCGACTAGATAAATAACCGTGATAAAGAAAACCGCAAACGGCAAATCAACCAAGGTGGTGATAGTCGCCGAGGTGAGCATGTCTCGCACAGAGTCGAACTCACCCAACTGTTTGGCCGTGGCCCCCACACTGCCGCCACGATTGGCCAGCGGCGTACCCATCAGCCGTGCAAACAGTCGAGACGAAACAATAATATCGACTTTCTTCCCGGCCATATCAATCATGTAGGAGCGCAACTTGCGCATGATAAAGTCAAAGCAGTAGGCCAAGGTGGCGCCGCTAGCTAACACCCACAAGGATTCAAACGCCAAATTAGGAACGATCTTGTCATAGACGTTCATGACGAACAGCGGCGACACTAAAGCAAAGAGGTTCACCAACACCGAGGCGAGCAACGCATCGCGATAAATAGGCGCAGCGTCTTTGACCGTTTGCCAAAACCAGTGGATTTTATTGTCGTGCAGGTGTAAATCGACCGACTGATCACCGCGGTACTGGCGCTTAATAAAAAAGCAATACCCGACATACATCGCCTCAAGGGCTTCAAGCTGCATGGTTTGCTCGCCGCCATTTTCGGGCAACTGAATCAGGGCAGTGCCTGCCTCATTATCAATTTCACGCAGCACACAGGCTTTTTGATCTGCTAACAGTAACACGCAAGGGAGCAATAACGGCCCTAAGTTATCCAGGTTGCGACGTGACAAGCGTGCGGCCAAACCGGCGCGCCCTGCCGCTTGTGGAAACATATCGGGCGTGAGTAGCGCATTGGTCATCGGCAAGCCCGCGACCAACGCATCCCCCGAGCAGGGGGTGCCATAGTGTTCGGTCAGCAATACCAAACAATCTAGCAAGGGATCGTCGGTGGGTTGTTCGCCCGCTGCGATTCGCCACTGCACCGATTGATTATTATTTGAAGGGTCAGTCACTTACATCTCTCTTTTGACCGAAAACAAAAGGCAGCGACATGATAGCCGCTGCCTGAGGGTGATTACCAGTCTGTATCGATCTCAATATCATCGAGGGCTGTCATGTCGGAGGATACAGATATAGTGCCATCACCATTATCATTAATGGTCAAAGAGCCTTTCTCACCTTCAATCAGCGTGTTGAGCACCACTTGACCGCCTTCTAACTTGACATTGGTAAGTTTAATTGTCTGATCAGTATCTTCCAAAGTGCCGTAATCGAACTTCAACGTTACATTCACCGAATCATCATTAGGATTCGTATCGTTCATGGTGACACTAAAGCGACTAAAGTCTCCATTTACCTCATCACCTTTGAACAGATCATTCAGATTTAGAGTGTCCTCAGCGGAGAAATCACTGACCCTGTCGGTGTATTCATGACGATTTTGTGAATTCACATCATCCATTGACCAGGAGAAGGTATCCGCGCCATCAGAGCCGGTCAGCATATCGCTGCCACGACCACCGATTAGGACATCGTCACCTTCACCACCACGAACCTGATCACTCCCATCCCCGGCATCAATATAATGGCTATCAGTAGTTTGCCAATCTGACTCAAAGTCTGACATCCAGCGAGTTACAGGTTCATCAATGTTGAAGCTTTCGTCATTAATGACAACTTTTTCAGACCCGCTTAAACCGACATTTAGCGATAACCGGCCACTGTACAACATATCAATTTGATCAACTCCATCACCGGTCTCTATCGAGTGTTCTTGCGATTCAGGTTTACTTGTAGGCTGAACGGCGAATTCGCCTAATGTAGTATCACCATCACCATCAACAACCTTATAGGAGAAATCAATGTCTGAATCACCCTCAGGTGCTTGCATCACTTGATACTGGTAGAACTCCCACTTACCTGTTGCTGGCGTCAGTTGCACCTCAAAGACCAACGCGCCATTTTCATCTGTTGCTATCAGACGATTATTGCCATCAAATTGAGTCGTAATCGCTAAACCTTGCGCCGTGAATAAACCATCTTCAATGCCTTCAAGCATGATAGAGTCAAGTCCGTCAGCGCCTGCATGATACTGCAACGTACCATCAGCAACAGCAATTGCTTGTTCATCCGATGCGCCCGTGAAAGTTATCGACTTAACGGTTAGGTCACTGTTATCACCTGTGTCATCTCGGTTTTCATTGTCAGTGGCTTCAATAGTAATTTGGTCAAAACCACCTTCTTGAATATCGAAGTTCTTCGCGTAGTCACCACTTGTCTCATCGGACGTGAATTCTCTTTCAGCGACCAGTTCGCCATCTCGATAGAAGCGTGCAATACCAGACTCGAGTTCTCCCCCATACATTTTAGAGAACTCAATTTGTGCGCCATAAGCAACTTGGCCATTCAACGAGAATATCAGTTGCTCAGATACGCCTTGGCCGGTGTCCGTGATGCGATATTCAATCTCATTGGACAAAGGATGACCGTGTTCATCAGGATTACTTGGCCAAGGCCAAGGAGTAGACGAAGAACCACTATCAACACCAATACCATCAGACGATAAATTAACTTTGTCGTATTCAAGTTGAGTGTTGTAGTCATTCGCAAACCCGAGGGCAGTCACCGTAACATCATCAAGGGTGAGACGGTCTCCCGAGCCTTGCCCTGTGAACGAGACTTTGCCTATCAGCACATCGGGAATATCCTGCAACTCGACCGGTACAACCTCTACCGCTATAGTTTCGGGGCTGTCATCCTCAATAGTGACACTTAACGGCTTACTCAAGTCAGTACGGTTATCATCGTTTACGACGACACTAATAGGAAGCGACAATGTGTCTTCCATCTCTGTGTCCGGATGATCCAGAGGGCTATGTAGCTCGACATCATAAGTCCATTCAAGACTTCCGCTCATTGGCTCATTGAGCGTGACAGTTATGACAGGATCTGTCGCATTTGTATGACCCAACAAACGGTTTGTAGATGCATCCCAGGTCCAAGCTACCGTTTCACCGTTTGAGGTCAATCCGCTGCCGCCGGCAAGTGCGACGGTCATATCTCCTGAACCGCCTGTTACGGTAAATTGACCAGAACCTGAAACACTATTCGTTGTATCCGTCCCAGATGGCAATGAATCCTCAATACCGCCTGCCAGTCCTTCTTCAGAAACAGTCACTTCAGAAACAATAGTTATTGTAGGTGTGGTGTCGAGCACGGCGCTGTCGCTGCCTTCTGCCGAGGTGTTGCCGAACTGGTCTTCCAGCACCGCTGTCACGGTGAGGGTTTCACCTTCCGCTGGCGCATCGAACGAGGTCGCGACGCTGCCGTTGCTGATGTCGGTGTCGGCCAACACGATGTCGTTGGTGGTGGTGCCATCGCTGACGCTGATGGTGTCACCGGCNGGTGTCGAGCACGGCGCTGTCGCTGCCTTCTGCCGAGGTGTTGCCGAACTGGTCTTCCAGCACCGCTGTCACGGTGAGGGTTTCACCTTCCGCTGGCGCATCGAACGAGGTCGCGACGCTGCCGTTGCTGATGTCGGTGTCGGCCAACACGATGTCGTTGGTGGTGGTGCCATCGCTGACGCTGATGGTGTCACCGGCCACGGCACCCGCTGGCAAGTCGACGTTGACGTCGACCTGGCCATCGAGCTCGTCACTGCTGATCACGCCATCATTGTTGGCGTCTTCGGTGATGGTGACCGTCGGCGCGCTGTTGTCCTCACCCGCCTGGGTGTCGAGCACGGCGCTGTCGCTGCCTTCTGCCGAGGTGTTGCCGAACTGGTCTTCCAGCACCGCTGTCACGGTGAGGGTTTCACCTTCCGCTGGCGCATCGAACGAGGTCGCGACGCTGCCGTTGCTGATGTCGGTGTCGGCCAACACGATGTCGTTGGTGGTGGTGCCATCGCTGACGCTGATGGTGTCACCGGC